>NZ_LFJJ01000185.1 GCF_001189365.1 Candidatus Burkholderia verschuerenii
GGCGAAGTTCCAAACTCCCAGGAAACCATTCAGATCAATATTGCTTCTGGGAGTTCTGGGAAACACGATCTTCCGGCGGCCCCTTGCCACCCTTGACTTCGACTAATTCTGAAGGGCCGACTAAGTACTTCAGCCCGGCCCCGGCACGGAAGCTTAGACTTGGCACAGCAATAGCGAGTGTCTTCACGGTACGCCCCGGCGCTGGTTCCCATGCGATTGGCGCTTTCTCGCCTACATCGGTAACGGTCCCCTTCGGCTTACTCCGGCCCGCTTCGCGGCCGGTTTAGGGCCGTTCAGACAACCGGCAGATGATCAGCGAAACGACCTCGCACACGGCATCGCGTTCTTCGTTATTCGGCCCTACCTCGGTGAGGGCTTTGATTAAGCTTCAAACGCTGTCGCAGGTCTACCACATTAATCAAGGTTGCTGAGTTTCTCTAAGCCGCACTCGGTCGTGCGCGCAGTGACACCTTTCCTGTTTTGTCGGCACTTCATGCGCGAGTAAGGCGAGCTTTGTTGCCTCGCTTGGCATGCTGAATCCGCATGCATTTTCATCGAAGCACTAACCAAGGTAGGGCCGAATAACGATCAAAGCGATGACGTATTCGAGGTCGTTTCGCTAATAACCTGCCGGTGGCCCGAACGTACCTAAACCGGCCGCGGAGCGAGGCCGGAGTAAGCCGAAGCGGACCGTTACCGTGGTGGGCGAGAAAGCGCGAATCGCATGGGAACCAGCGCCGTAACGTACCGCGAAGACACTCGCTACTGCTGTGCCAAGTAGAAAATCCTGTGCCGCGGCCGCTCAAGAAGGTGCTTAGGATCGGCAAAGCGGCTTTCTTTGGTTACTTTCTTTGCCGCCGCAAAGAAAGTAACCCCCCCCGCCGGAAAGGCGGCTACTGCCCAAACACCACAACAAACACGAAAAAAACACCAACCAAAAACCTACTGCATAATCAACGCACCCCCGCCGCGTAAGCAAGAAAGCCAAAAAATGCAAAACGCCGAATTAATAGAGAATTTCTACACAGCATTCCAATCGCTCGATGCGGAAGCGATGTCCGCATGCCACGCCCCCGATGTCCGCTTCGAAGACCCAGCCTTCGGCCCCCTACACGGCCGCGAAGTGAGCGACATGTGGCGCATGCTGCTAGCTCGCGCCGACGACTTCACGCTCGCGGTCAGCGACATCAAATCAATCGGCCAATCGGCAAGCGCACATGCCACCGCACGCTACACCTATTCGGCGACCGGCCGCTTCGTGGTGAACGAAATCCAGACGCGTTTCGCGATCCGCGATGGCTTGATCGTCGAGCAGACAGATTCGTTCGATCTATGGCGCTGGAGCCGTCAGGCACTCGGCATCAAAGGCTGGCTATTCGGCTGGTCCCCGAAGATGCGCGAAGAAATCCAGACGCAAGCACGTCGCGCGCTGAAGCGATATCAGAACAAGGCCCCGACATGACGCGCATCGAATCCTTCGACGATGCGCGCCTCGACGACGAATGGCTCGAAGCCGATGCCTTCGGTGGCTTCGCTTCGGGCACCGTCGGCACGGCGCGCACGCGGCGCTATCACGCGCTGCTGCTGACCGCGACGCAACCGCCCGCCGGACGCGTCGTGCTCGTCAATGGCGTCGGAGGCGAATGGCGCACGCATCCCGCTGACCATGCAGCGCTATGCGCCCGACGTGCTGTTCCCCGATATACGCACGAAACTCCTGTCCTTCGATACCCACCCGTGGCCGACATGGCGCGTAAGCGTCGCCGAAAACGTGGTGCTCGTCGCCGAAACCTTCGTCGCGAAAGATACCGCGGACACCGTGTTGCGCTGGCGTTTCGAAGGTCAAACGATGCCCGTGCATCTGAAAGTGCGCCCGCTGTTATCGGGCCGCGACTATCACGCGACGCATCACGAAAACCCCGCGTTATCGTTCGATGCAAGCGCGGACGGCGGCCGCGTGCATTGGCAGCCCTACGCCGATCTGCCCGTGATCGAAGCGAGCACGAACGGCCATTACGAACACTCGCCCGACTGGTATCGCAACTTCTGCTACACGCGCGAACGCGAGCGCGGCATGGACTTCACCGAGGATCTCGCGACGCCCGGCGTCTTTACGTTTCAACTCGCGCACGGCGAAGCGGACGTGCGCGAGCGCTTCCTTGCGCCGCTCAACGCGCATCTCGACCGCTTCGGGCTCGATCATCTCTGCGAAGTCGCCGATGGCGACGCGCCTCATACGCCCGGCGGCACGCCGTTTCAGGCATGGTCGCTGGCGGAACTGTTGCGCATCGAAAAGCTCATCGGCGTGTCGTGATGTGGGCGCGCTTCACGCGATCGCGCTACATTACGCGGTTGATCTATCGCATTCGAGGAGACGTTCATGCCCGCCACGCGCACCGTCAATCAGATCGACACAATCGAAGGTTCGCGCTTGCATTCCGATGCCTGTCCGCGCTGGCAGCGCTGGGGTCCGTATCTGAGCGAACGCCAATGGGGCACGGTTCGCGAAGATTACAGCGAGTCCGGCACCGCATGGGATTACTTTCCGCACGAGCATGCGCGCAGCCGCGCGTATCGCTGGGGTGAGGACGGCATTGCCGGATTCGGCGATACGTCGCTCGGCTGGTGCGTGTCGCTCGCGCTATGGAACGGCGCCGATCCCATCATCAAGGAACGTCTGTTCGGCCTGACGAATCAGGAAGGCAATCACGGCGAGGACGTAAAGGAGTTGTACTTCTATCTCGACGGCACGCCGACGCATTCCTACATGCGCATGCTGTACAAGTATCCGCAGGCCGCGTTTCCTTACGCCGATCTCGTCGAAGAAAACGCGCGGCGCGGCGGCGACATGCCCGAATACGAAGTGCTCGATACCGGCGTGTTCGATGACGGCCGCTATTTCGACGTGCAGGTGGAATACGCAAAGCACACCGCCGACGATATCGTCATGCGAGTGACGGTGGAAAATCGCGCGGACCATGCCGCCGCGCTCGACGTGCTGCCGCAGATCTGGGCGCGCAATACGTGGTCGTGGAAGCCGACGCCGATCAAGCCGTCGCTCAAACTGCACGACGCGAACGGCGCGCAGTCCGTACGCGCCGAACAGGTCGGCCACGAACCGATGGTGATCACGTCATGGTCGCCGGATGCCGACACGTTCGAGTGGCTCTTCTGCGAAAACGAAACCAACGTGAAGCGTCTGTTCAACATGGACGGCGCCGGTCCGTTCAAGGACGGCTTCAACGATTACCTCGTGCACGGCGATGAAACCGCCATCCGCCGCGATACCGGCACGCGCGCGGCGGCACGGATGCATCTCGAACTCGCGGCGCGCGGCCGCTCGGTCGTCTATCTGCGCTGGCGTCCCGAGTCCGCGCCCGACGACACCCCCTCGACGCCGATGCCTTGTTCAAGCGGCGTATCGCGGAAGCGGACGAGTTCTATGGCGCGCTGCAACGCGAAATCGCCGATGCCGATCAGCGGCTGGTGCAACGTCAGGCGCTCGCGGGCATGTTGTGGTCGAAGCAGTATTACCAGTTCGATGTCACGCGTTGGCTCGACGGCGATCCGCTGTAACCGACGCCGCCCAAGCAGCGCCGTCACGGTCGAAACGCGGACTGGCGTCATCTGTGTAATGCGGACATCGTGTCGATGCCGGACAAGTGGGAATATTCGTGGTACGCATCGTGGGACCTCGCGTTTCATGCGGTCGCGTTTGCGCTGATCGATCCGGAGTTCGCCAAGCGTCAGTTGCTGCTGCTGGTGAAGGACCGCTATCAGCATCCGAACGGACAGTTGCCTGCCTACGAATGGGCATTCGGCGACGCCAATCCGCCCGTGCATGTGTGGGCCACGTGGCGCGTCTACGAGATTGATCGCGCGATCACCGGCAAGGGCGATCGCGATTTTCTGGAACTCGTGTTCCACAAGTTGCTGCTGAATTTCTCGTGGTGGGTCAACCGCAAGGACGCGGACGACCGCAATATCTTTTAGGGCGGCTTTCTTGGGCTGGATAACGTCGGCATCTTCGATCGTTCCGTGCCGCTGCCGACGGGCGGTCATATCGATCAGGCCGACGGCACCGCGTGGATGGCCGCCTACGCGCTCGATCTCATGCGCATCGCGCTCGAGCTGGCGTACGCAAACCACGTATTCGTCGATATCGCGGTGAAGTTCTTCGAGCACTTCCTGTATATCGCCGAGGCCGTGAGTTGCGAGGACAATTGCGACACTGGGCTGTGGGACAGCGAGGACGAATTTTTCTACGACAAACTGCGTCTGCCCGATGGTTCGAGCGTGCCGATGCGCATTCGCTCCATTGTCGGGCTGATTCCGATGTTCGCCGTGCATGTGCTCGAACCGAACGTGAATCACGCGCTGCCCGGATTGCGCGACCGGCTGCACTGGTTTCTGGAGCATCGCAGCGACCTGTCGCGGCTGGTGTCGCGCTGGAATATCGCGGGGCAGGGCAATAGCGTGCTGCTGTCGCTGCTGCGCGGGCATCGCATGAAAGCGCTGCTTAAACGCATGCTCGACGAGAGCGAGTTTCTCTCCGATCACGGCGTGCGGGCGTTGTCGCGCGTGCATCGCGACGAGCCGTTCACGTTTTATCACAATGGCGACAGCTTCAGCATCCGCTATCTGCCGGCGGAATCGAACTCGCGCGTGTTCGGCGGCAATTCCAATTGGCGCGCGCCGATCTGGATGCCGGTCAACTATCTGCTGATCCAGTCGATCCGCGAGTTTCACCGTTATTACGGCGACGATTTCCGCGTCGAGTATCCGACCGGCTCGGGCACGTTCCTGTCGCTTGAGCAGATCGCGGACGAACTCGCGCGCCGCCTCACGACGCTGTTTCTCCTCGATCGCGACGGCAAGCGCCCGGTGATGGGCGCGTATCCGCAATTGCAGGCCGATCCGCGCTCGCGCGATCTCGTGCTGTTCCACGAGTATTTTCACGGCGATAACGGGCGCGGCGTGGGCGCGTCGCATCAGACGGGCTGGACGGGGCTGGTCGCGCTGCTGCTGCATCCGCACGCGATGGGGCCGTCAGGCGTGGTGCCGCGCGCCGGCGAAACCGACACGCAAGCTCAGGAACTCGCGAGCGCGAAGTAAGCAGGATCAAAGAGACGAAATGACATCAGGAACGGCGTCGCGCGCAGTTGTCAAGCACGCGATGGAGAACAAAATGAAACAGATCAGTGCGTATTCCCTGAGCGGTTATCAGCATGGCCTCGGCAGGCTCGGCAAGGTTCATGTCGAGAACGAACATTGCCCGCCGGTCGGCATGATTTTTCTCTTATTCGCGGTCGCCATGTGCAGCGGCATTTTCTTCGCCGACCGCTTCGACAGCATCGCGCTGGGCTGGATCGCCGGCGTTGCTATTCTCGCCATGATGGGCGCGCTGATCGACAAGCGTTTCAGCGGCACGGACGCGCTGGAGTGCCGCATCGCGCATCGGCAAAGGGCGCGTCGCGGCGCGCTGAACCTCGCGCCGTCCAACGACGACGTCACGCTGCAATGGCAGATGTGGAGCGCGTCAACAACACGGGAATGGACTTCGACGTTGGCGTACCGGCGCCATCCGCAGTCGATGACAGCGGCACGAGCGGGTTGGTTTCAGGATAGTACGCGCCGAGACAGCCGCGCGGAATATCGTATTCGACGAGCCTGAAGCCGTCCGCGCGGCGCTCCACGCCGTCATCCCAGACGCTGGTGATATCCACGAACTCGTTGGGCTCGAAGCTCAGCATGTCGATATCGTCGCGGTTGGCAAACAGCACGCGGCGCTGGCTGTACACGCCGCGGTAACGGTCGTCGAGACCGTAGATGGTCGTGTTGTACTGATCGTGCGAGCGCGTGGTCATCAGCGTCATCAGGCGTTCGCCGTGCAGTGCGCGGGCGCGATGGATCGGCGTATCGGTGGCGATGTTGTGAACGATGAACTGCGCGCGGCCGCTCTTGGTTTTCCAGATTCGATCGCGCGACGCCACGCCCAAATGAAAGCCGCCCGGCTGCTTGAGGCGCTCGTTGTAATCGTGGAAACCGTCGATCACCTTTTCGATGCCATCGCGAATCAGCGCGTAGTCGGCGGCATGCGCGAGCCAGTCGACTTTCGCGGAACCGAGCGTCGCCTGCGCCATCCGCGCGACGATCGCGGTTTCCGACAGCAGATTCTCCGAAGCCGGCCGGTTCATGCCATAGGAGATATGCACCATGCTCATCGAATCTTCCACGCTCACGCCTTGCGGCACGCCGTTCTGCAGGTCGATTTCCGTGCGGCCGAGCGTCGGCAGGATCAGCGCGTCGCGGCCGTGCACCAGATGACTGCGGTTGAGCTTGGTCGTGATGTGAACCGTCAGATCGCAGGCGCGCATCGCTTCCCAGGTGCGCGGGGTATCGGGCGTCGCAATCGAAAAATTCCCGCCCAGCCCGATAAACACCTTCACCTTGCCTTCGAGCATCGCGTGAATGGTTTCGACGACGTCGTAGCCATGTTCGCGCGGCGGCTCGAAGTCGTAGGCCGCGCCGAGCCGGTCGAGAAACGCCTGCGTCGGCTTTTCCTCGATGCCCACCGTGCGGTCGCCCTGCACGTTCGAATGGCCGCGCACCGGGCATAGCCCCGCGCCGCGCTGGCCGATATTGCCGCGCATCATCATCAGGTTCGACAGCAACTGAATGGTCGGCACCGAGTTCTTATGCTGCGTGAGGCCCATGCCCCACGTCGAGATCACCGCGCGGCCTTTCACGTAGATGTCGGCGAGATTGAGAATCTCGTTTTTCTCCACGCCGGATTCGGGCACGATCGCCTCCCAGCTTTCCGCGCGCAGATCGTCGGCGAAGGCGTCGAAGCCGACCGTATGTTCCGCGATGAAATCCACGTCGAGCACGCGTTCCGTGCCGTTCGCGAGCGCCGCATCGTCGAGCTCGATGACGCGCTTGGCCACGCCCTTGATCAGCGCGAAGTCGCCGCCCACCTTCGGGCGCACGAACACCGAACTGATTTTCACGCCCTTCGGCGACAGCATGTCGAGCGTGTGCTGCGGGCTCGCGAAGCGCTCCAGCCCGCGCTCCTTCAGCGGATTGATCGACACGATGGTCGCGCCGCGCTTGGCGCAATCGCGCAATTCGCCGAGCATGCGCGGATGGTTCGTCGCCGGATTCTGGCCGAACAGCAGCAGCGTGTCGGTGTGTTCGAAGTCGTCGAGCGTCACAGTGCCCTTGCCGATGCCGACCGTATGCGGCAAGCCGCGGCTGGTCGCTTCGTGGCACATGTTGGAGCAATCGGGGAAATTGTTGGTGCCGTACATGCGCACGAACAACTGATACAGGAACGCCGCTTCGTTGCTGGCGCGGCCGGACGTGTAGAACGCGGCGCGGTCGGGATCGTCGAGTTGTTTGAGATGCGCGGCGATCAGCTCGAAGGCATCGTTCCATTCGATCGGCACGTAACGGTCGCGCCTGGCGTCGTAGACGAGCGGATCGGTCAGGCGGCCGTGCTGCTCGAGTTCGTAATCGCTTTGCTCCATCAGCGACGTGACCGTGTGTTCCTCGAAGAACGCGGGCGTCACGCGCTTGCTGGTGGCTTCGGCGGCGACGGCCTTCACGCCGTTTTCGCAAAACTCGAAGGTCGATGCATGCTGGCGATCCGGCCACGCGCAGCCGGGGCAATCGAAGCCGTCCGGCTGATTCTGCTTGAAGAGCGTCTTGTAGTTTCCGCCCGCCACCTTCTCCTTGACGAGATTGATGGCGACCTGCTTGAGCGCGCCCCAGCCGGCGGCGGGATGCGTGTACGGTTCGATGCGCGGAGGATTCTTCATGGCGTGTGCGTGTGCAAAAACAGCGGAGCATGCAATGTCACCAAGCGTACTGTGTTCCAAAAAGCACGCGGCGCACAAAAAACGTAAAAAAGGAGGAGTACAGTTACGGTGTTTTCTCCTAGACCGGACGAACCGCGTGAAGCTCTACGAAAAACTCGCCGATGAAATCGAGGCCGCCGTGCGGCGCGGCGTGTTCGCGCCGGGCGAGAAAATCGCGTCGGTGCGGCAGGCGAGCCAGCAGCACGAGGTGAGCATCAAGACGGTGCTGCACGCGTATGCGTTGCTGGAAAGTCGCGGCGTGCTGGAAACGCGTCCGCAGTCGGGCTACTTCGTGCGGGCCGTGCCGCGCGCGCCCGCCGCGCCGCTCGCTCGCGCGATCGCCGTGGCGTCGGAGGTGGATGTAAGCCGGCTCGTGCTGTCCACGCTGCGCAGCATCCGCGCGCACGATGCCGTGCCATTCGGCTCGCCGTATCCCGATCCGGGGCCGTTTCCGTGGAAGCGCATCAACCAGTACGCGAACGCAATCGCGCGGCGGCATTCGAGCTGGAATCTGATCGACGATCTGCCGCCCGGCAATCCCGAGCTGATTCGCCAGATCGCGCGGCGATACGCGGACAACGGTGTGCCGGTGGATCCGGAGGAGATCGTCATCACGGTCGGCGCGACGGAGGCGATCAACCTGAGTCTGCAGGCCGTCGCGAAACCGGGCGATACGGTCGCCGTCGAATCGCCGACTTACTACGCGATGCTCCACGCGATCGAGCGGCTCGGCATGCGCGCGATCGAGGTGCCGACGCATCCGGTCGAAGGCATCGACATCGACGCGCTCGCGCAGGTCATCGCGCGCCGGAAGATCGCCGCGTGCATGGTGATGCCGAATTTTCAGAATCCGCTCGGTTTTCAGATGCCCGACGAGCGCAAGCGGCGGCTCGTCGAGTTGCTGTCGGAGCACGAGATTCCGGTCATCGAGAACGACGTGTATCAGGAGCTGTATTACGGCGATGCACGGCCCTCGGCACTGAAGAACTTCGATACCAAAGGGCTGGTGCTGCATTGCGCGTCGTTCTCGAAGAGCCTGACGGCGTCGTACCGCATCGGCTGGGCGATGCCGGGGCGTTTTCGCGCGCAGGTCGAAAAGCTCAAATTCCTCAACACGCTGACGACGCCGTCCGTGCCGCAAGTGGCCGTCGCCGATTATCTGCGCCAGGACGGTTACGACCGGCATCTGCGGCGCGTGCGCAAGTTGTATCGGCAGCAGGCGCGCATCATGATCGCGATGGTCGAGCACTTCTTTCCGACAGGCACACGCACATCGACGCCACAAGGCGGCTATGTGTTGTGGGTCGAACTTCCGCCGCACGTCGATTCGATGAAGCTCTACCGCGCCGCGCTGGAAAACGGCATTACGGTCGGGCCGGGCACCATGTTTTCGACGCGCAATGCGTTCGGTCATTTCATCCGGCTCAATTACAGTTATCCGTGGACCGCGCAGAGCGAGGCGGCGTTGCGGCGGCTGGGCGAACTGGTCGCCGAACTGGATGCACGCGGTGCACACAATATCTGAGTGCGCCGGTAGACCGGCAAGGAGTAGGTGGTGAAAGTCCACTGCGATGAAGGAGGAGCGAACCACATCGGCCCCGAGCCGTGCGCAGGTCACCGCGAGGTGATCGGCGAAGCGTCGGCAGGGGAGCGTGCGGGCCAGCCATTGAGCCGCG
>NZ_LFJJ01000186.1 GCF_001189365.1 Candidatus Burkholderia verschuerenii
TCCTCGATACGCGCAAGACGCTGCCGGGTCTCAGGCTCGCGCAGAAATACGCGGTGCGCGTCGGCGGCGGCGCGAACCAGCGGCTCGCGCTGTACGACGGCATTCTGATCAAGGAAAACCACATCGCGGCGGCGGGCGGCGTGGGCGCGGCGATGGATTCGGCCATCGCGCTGAATGCGGGCGTGACGATCCAGATCGAAGTGGAAGCGCTCGAGCAATTGGAAACGGCGCTGGCGCATCGCGCGGAATCGATCCTGCTCGACAACTTCACGCTCGATGCCATGCGCGACGCCGTGCGGATCACGGCGGGCAGGGCGCTGCTGGAAGTGTCCGGCGGCGTGAACTTCGATACGGTCCGCGCGATCGCCGAAACGGGCGTGGACAGCATTTCCATCGGCGCGCTCACGAAGGACGTGCGCGCGACCGATTTCTCCATGCGTCTCGTTTAGCGTTCAGATCGAGGTGCGGCGCGCGGCCGGCGGCATCAGTACCGTCGGCAGCGCCTTCGGCAACGTCTCGGGCCAGTCGCGGTTGTAGTGCAGGCCGCGGCTCTCGCGCCGCGAGCACGCGCTTTCGACGATCAGCGACGCGACATCGACGAGATTGCGCAACTCCAGCAGATCGCGGCTCACCTTGAAATTCGCGTAGTACTCGTGGATCTCGTCACGCAACAGCGCGATGCGATGCTGCGCGCGCGCCAGCCGCTTGTCCGTCCGGACGATGCCCACGTAATTCCACATCAGCCGGCGCAATTCGTCCCAGTTGTGCGCGACGACGACTTCCTCGTCCGGATCGGAGACGCGGCTTTCGTCCCAGTCGGGCAATTCGGCGTGGCAGCCGTTGGAGTAGCCGTCCGCTTCGATCGCCTGCGCCGCAGCGCGTCCGACCACCAGGCATTCGAGCAGCGAATTGCTCGCGAGCCGGTTGGCGCCGTGCAAGCCGGTGTAGGCCGTTTCGCCGACCGCGTACAGGCCCGGACGATCGGTGCGCCCGGCGAGGTCGGTGACGCCGCCGCCGCAGGTGTAGTGCGCGGCGGGCACGACCGGAATCGGTTCTTTGGCGATATCGATGCCGAATTCGTTGCAGCGGGCGAGGATCGTCGGAAAGTGTTCTTCGAGAAACGCGCGCGGCTGATGGCTGATGTCCAGATACACGCAGTCGATGCCGCGCTTCTTGATCTCGAAGTCGATCGCGCGCGCGACGATATCGCGTGGCGCGAGTTCGGCGCGTTCGTCGTGCGCGGGCATGAAGCGCGTGCCGTCGGGCAGGCGCAGCACGCCGCCTTCGCCGCGCACCGCTTCCGAAATGAGGAAGGACTTCGCGTACGGATGGAACAGACAGGTCGGATGGAACTGGATGAATTCCATGTTCGCGACGCGGCAGCCCGCGCGCCACGCCATCGCGATGCCGTCGCCGGTCGCAGTGTCCGGGTTGGTCGTGTACAGATAGACCTTGCCCGCGCCACCGGTGGCCAGAACCGTATGCGGCGCCTGTATCGTTACTGTTCGGCCGGTGTTCAGATCGAGCGCATACAGTCCATGACAGCGATGCCCCGGCAAACCGAGCCGGTCCGACGTGATCAGATCGATCGCGTAGTGATCTTCGAGCACGGTGATATTGGGATGCCACCGCACGCGCTCGTACAGCGTCGAGACGACGGCGTGACCGGTGGCATCGGCTGCGTGGATGATGCGGCGGTGACTATGACCGCCTTCGCGCGTCAGATGGAAGCCGAGTTCGGCGGACACATCGCGCGTGAAGGGCACGCCTTCCTCGATCAGCCATTCGATCGCCGCGCGGCCGTGTTCGACGATGAAGCGCGTCGCGGCTTCGTCGCACAAACCGCCGCCCGCGACCAGCGTATCGGACACGTGCTCGTCGATGCTGTCGGCCGAATCGAGCACGGCCGCGATGCCGCCTTGCGCGCGATCGCTCGCGCCTTCGTTGACCGCGCGTTTCGCGACGATCGCGACGCGCCGCGTTTCGGCCAGATTCAACGCGGCACTCAATCCCGCCAGACCGCTTCCCACGATCGCTACATCGAAATTCATGCCGCAAAGTCTCCGTGCGTGTTCCCGTTGTGCGTGTCCGGCGCGTGCCCGCCGAAGCGCATAAGCCGGCAAGCATACCCGCAGCCGGAAGCACGGACGGATAAGACCCGCGCACAAATGTGTGAAAAGAGCTTTAAAAACTGCCAAGAAAACAAAAAGCCCCGCGCGATGGCGGGGCTTTTTGCTGTCTTCGTACTACAGGCACTCAAGTTCAAGATTTACTTGATCTTGGTTTCCTTGTAGTCAACATGCTTGCGGGCGACCGGATCAAATTTCTTGATCAGCATCTTTTCCGGCATGTTGCGCTTGTTCTTGGTGGTCGTGTAGAAGTGACCCGTGCCAGCAGTCGACTCCAGCTTGATCTTGTCGCGTGCGCCTTTGGCCATGTGCGTGCTCCTTAGATTTCACCGCGTGCGCGCAAATCTGCGAGCACGGCGTCAATACCGTTCTTGTCGATCAGTCGCAGACCGGCGTTCGAGACGCGCAGACGGACCCAGCGGTTTTCGCTTTCAACGAAGAAACGGCGGTTCTGCAGGTTTGGCAGGAAACGACGCTTGGTCTTGTTGTTTGCGTGGGAAACGTTGTTGCCCGACATCGGGCCTTTCCCAGTTACTTGGCATACGCGTGCCATGCTGACACTCCTAATTAAGTCTGATGCAAACGTCCGGCGAATGGAGGCTCGACTGCTAGGGTTCGCCGATGTCTCTTGCTTCACCCGGTTGCCTTTACCGGGGACTTGGCAGCACGGTTATGCCAATGAGACTACGTAAGTCAGAACAGGTCAGAACAGGTTAGCTTGAAAAAGCAAACGCAGATGATAGCAGGAAAAGTCCTGCAATATCAAGACTTTTTGGTCTCAAACGCGCTCATAGCCAGCCTTCCTGGGCAAACGAGCGAATTTCGTTCGCCCCGATGATGAAGTGGTCCAGCAGCTTGACATCGATGAGCGCCAGCGCGTCACGCAGCGTGCGCGTCAGGTTGTGTGATCGGCCGCGCTCGGCTCCGCGCCGCCCGACAGATGATTATGCGCCACGATCAGCGCCGCCGCGTTCAGTTCGATCGCGCGGCGGACAATTTCGCGTGGATACACCGCCACGCGCGTCAGCGACCCTTGCGCCGATTCTTCGCACGCAAGTAATTTGTGTCGCGCGTCGAGATAGGTGCAGACGAACACTTCGCGCGGCTTGCCGCCGATCAGCAAGCCGATGTGCTCCGTCAGGAAGGTTCGCACGGCGATCGGCGAATTCAGCAGCGTGCCTTCCCGCGCGCGCTCCATCAGAATGCGGCGACTCAACTCCGACACCGCCAGCAGCGTGGCCGCGCGCGCCGTCTTGACGCCGTGCAGCGCGCACAACTGCGTCGGCGTCGCGTTCATCAGGTTCTTCAGCGAGCCGAAATGGCGGATCAGATCGCGCGCCAGATCGATAGCTGAGACGCCTCGCGCGCCGGTGCGCAGGAAAATCGCCAGCAATTCGGCGTCGGACAGCGCTTCCGAGCCGCGCTCCAAGAGGCGTTCGCGCGGACGCTCGGCCTCCGCCCAATGGCGGATCGCGAGGTGCCGCTTGTCGCGCTTGCGGGCGGGCATCGGCGGATGCGACGTCGGCACATCCGCGGTCATTGCGTGCTCCTGTGAAGTTTTGTCGCGCGCGGCATCGACCTGGCGCTAATTCCTGCAAGCGCGGACTGTCGCAACTGTGTCTTACAATACTGGTTTCGGCGACCGGCGCGTCCGGCCGCCACGCGGTTCGCGGCATCCTGCCGGCAAGCCACAGCGCCGGGCGCGTCACGATCGCGCCGCGCCCATCTGACTGAACCGCCATATCCAATACTCATGAGCATCATCGATATCTCCGAGGTGAAACCCGGTTCGCACGTCACGCTTCATTACCGGCTCGCGCTTGCCGATGGTGCCGACATCGTCAATACGTTCACGGAAAAGCCTGCGACACTGCTCCTCGGCGCGGGCCAGTTGGCCCCGCCTCTGGAAGAGATTCTGCTGGGTTTGAAGGTCGGCCACCATTCGACCTTTCGGCTAGAGCCGGATCAGGCGTTCGGGCCGCGTAACCCGGAACTGGTGCAGTGGGTGTCGCTGGCCACGCTGCGCGAAAACAGCATGATCGGCGAGGATTTTTCTCCCGGCGATCTCGTCGAATTCAACGCGCCGAACGGCGGGCGCTACGCGGGCGTGCTCAAGGAAGTCGGCGAAACCGCGGCGCTGTTCGATTTCAACCATCCGTTGGCCGGCCAGCCGCTGGCCTTCGAAGTGAAAATCATCGGAATTCTGTAAGCCATGAGCGTGACCGAAAGTCTCAACGAAGTTCAGACCGACATCGAAATCCTGCTGGCCCAGCCGCGCGGCTTTTGCGCGGGCGTGGACCGCGCCATCGAGATCGTCGAACGCGCGATCAAGCTGTTCGGCGCGCCGATCTACGTGCGCCATGAAATCGTGCACAACGCGTATGTCGTCGCCGATCTGCGCAAGAAGGGCGCGATTTTCATCGAGGATCTGGCCGACGTGCCGGAAGGCACCACGCTGATCTTCAGCGCCCACGGCGTCTCGAAGGCGGTGCGCGCCGAAGCCGATACGCGCGGCCTGCGCGTGTTCGACGCCACTTGCCCGCTCGTCACCAAGGTGCACATGGAAGTGGCGAAGATGCGTCAGGACGGCTTCGATATCGTGATGATCGGCCACAAGGGCCATCCGGAAGTCGAAGGCACGATGGGCCAGTCGGGCGAGGGCATGCATCTAGTCGAGGACATCGCCGATGTCGCGAAGCTGGAGTTGCCGGACCCGAGCCGCATCGCGTACGTGACGCAGACGACGCTTTCCGTCGACGATGCCACCGGCATCATCGATGCGCTCAAGGCGAAGTATCCGCTCGTGAAGGAGCCGAAGAAGCAGGACATCTGCTATGCGACGCAGAACCGGCAGGACGCGGTGAAGATCCTCGCGCCGCAGTGCGACGTGGTGATCGTGGTCGGCAGCCCGAACAGCTCGAATTCGAGCCGTCTGCGCGAAGTCGCGGAAAAGCGCGGCATTCCCGCCTATATGGTCGATTCGCCGACGCAGATCGATCCGAAGTGGGTCGAAGGCAAGAAGCGCATCGGCGTGACGGCGGGCGCATCGGCGCCGGAAGTGCTGGCGCAGGCAGTCATCGCGCGGCTGCGTGAGCTCGGCGTGCGCAGCGTGCGATCGCTTGAAGGCATCGAGGAAACCATCGCGTTTCCGCTGCCGCGCGGGTTGTCGCTGCCGCAGTGAGCGTCGCCAAAATTAGATGAAGTTCTCGAAGAAGCGCCTCCGGGCGCTTTTTTGTTATCCGGCTTCAGGAAAGGAACCCTCGCGCCGTTAGTAAGGCCAAAGTGGTTGGCACCGTTCTGGGGCATGGCGATCGACACGCGTTTTTCGGTCGCCGAACCGGTCCGCAAACGTCAACGCCGGGACGAGCAAATAAACCTGCTTCCATTATGGTGCAACTGCTGCACAGATTCGGTTCGCAACCCGGTTGCGCCTTTGGCGAAAAATCGGCCGAAAAGAGCGGTTGCAATGCTGGAAAACCCCGCCACACAAGAATATTGCTCGTCTCATATTTAGCGTTACAATGCGCGTGGTCTGAGCCTGGAAGGGGTTTGTGACACGAGTTTTTCGAGGCGCAGGAGACCTATTTGATGCGATTCAAGTTTGCTTACGCCGTGTCTATCGCGGCTGCGGTTGCAATGGCAACCGCATGCGGCAAAAAGGACGAAGGCGAAGCGAGCACGCAGGCGACAGCGGCCAGTTCGGCATCCGCCGTGCCGGCGGCGAGCGAGGCGACGGTCGTGAAAATCGGTCATGCCGCGCCCCTGACGGGCACGCAGGCGCATCTGGGCAAGGATAACGAAAACGGTGCGCGCCTCGCGCTGGAAGAGATCAGCGCGCAAGGTCTGACGATCGACGGGCATTCGATCCATCTCGAACTCGACAGTCAGGACGATGCCGCCGATCCGCGTACCGGCGAAGAAGTGGCGCAGAAGCTCGTCGACGACCATGTGGTCGCGGTCATCGGGCATATGAACTCGGGCGTGTCGATTCCCGCCTCGAAGATTTACAGCGATGCCGGCATCACCGAGATTTCGCCTTCCACGACGAATCCGGCCTACACGCAGCAGGGTTTCAAGACGACCTTCCGCGTCGTCGCGACCGATGCGCTGCAAGGCCCCGTGCTCGCCGGCTACGCGCTCAAGACGCTGCACGCGAAGAAGATCGTCGTGATCGACGACGCCAGCGCCTACGGCCGCGGCCTTGCCGACGAATTCGTCAAGGCGGTGCAGGCGGGCGGCGTGAAGATCGCGGATCGCGAAGCCACGACCGAGAAGGCGCGCAACTACAAGGCGATTCTCACGAAGATCAAGCGCATCCAGCCGGACGTCGTGATGTACGGCGGCATGGACGTGACAGGCGGTCCGTTCGCGAAGGAAGCGGCGGCGGCGGGCATCAGGGCGAAGATTCTCGCGGGCGACGGCGTGTGCACGGGGCAGACGCGCAGCTCGCCGGCGACGCGGTGCAGAACATCGTCTGCTCGGAAGCGGGCCCGGCGCTTAAGAAGCTGGACAAGGGTCTGGACTTCGAGAAAAAGTATCAAGCCCGCTTTAACGAGCCGGTCCAGAACTACGCGCCCTACACCTATGACGCGATGTATCTGATCGTCGACGCAATGAAGCGCGCCAATTCCATCGAAGCGCCCAAGGTGCTCGCGGCGATCGCCACGACCGATTACAACGGTCTGACCGGGCATATCGCATTCGATGACAAAGGCGATTTGAAGGCGGGGACGATTACGCTTTACGACTTCAAGGACAAGAAGAAGGACGTACTCGACGTCGTGAAGCAGTAGCAGTGGCCTGAGGTTTGCATCCTGGTTGGCGCCTAACCTGAAGCGCCGTTTTCGTATCCGTTCGAAGGACGACTGCAGCCCTATCCGGCAGCGGACGGACCGACGAACGTTAACCCTTACCGGTTTTTTCAAAAATACGCGCAGTGCCACTTCAGATTTCGCTTCACACCGGTTTATCGGCCGGTGATAAAGGCGTTATCCGAAATGCACGGGGCTAAGGAGCTTTAGATGGATATTTTCATCCAGCAGATCATCAACGGTCTGGTGCTTGGCAGCGTCTACGCCATCATCGCGTTGGGTTACACGATGGTGTACGGGATTCTCGGCATCATCAACTTCGCGCACGGCGACGTGCTGATGGTCGGCGCGATGGTCGCGCTTTCCGCCATCGGCGTGATGCAAAACCACATGCCGGGCTTGCCCGGGCCGATCATGCTGTTGATCGCGCTGGTCATCGCGGCCGTGGTGTGCGCGGTCGTCGGGTACACCATCGAGAAGGTCGCGTACCGGCCGCTGCGTAAAGCGCCGCGTCTCGCGCCGCTGATCACCGCGATCGGCGTGTCGATCCTCTTGCAGACGCTCGCGATGATGATCTGGGGCCGCAATCCGCTGGCCTTCCCGCAGCTGCTGCCGACCGATCCGCTCAACGTGATCACCGTCGGCGAGAACAATCCCGGCGCGGTGATCTCGATGACGGAAATCGTCATTATCGTGGTCGCGTTCCTGGTGATGGCGGGCCTGCTGCTCCTCGTGCACAAGACCAAGCTCGGCCGCGCGATGCGCGCGATCGCCGAGAATCCGGGCACCGCGTCGCTGATGGGCGTGAACCCGAACTTCGTGATCTCGGCGACCTTCATGATCGGCTCGGCGCTGGCAGCGTTGGCGGGCGTGATGATCGCCTCGGAATACGGCAACGCGCACTTCTACATGGGCTTCATCCCCGGCCTGAAGGCGTTCACGGCGGCGGTGCTGGGCGGGACCGGCAACCTGGGCGGCGCGATGGTCGGCGGCGTGCTGCTCGGTCTCATCGAACAATTGGGCGCCGGTTACATCGGCAATCTGACGGGGGGCGTGTTCGGATCGAACTATCAAGACGTGTTCGCCTTCATCGTGCTGATCATCGTGCTGGTGTTCCGTCCGTCGGGTCTGCTCGGCGAACGTGTCGCGGACCGCGCTTAAAGACCGTGTGAGGAGCTGAATAATATGACTTCGATTCAACGGATTGAGCCGTCGACAACGCTCATCCCCGAGAAGAACACGACCAAGACGCTGGTCGTCGGCGCGCTCGTCATTGCCGCGCCGATGATCATCGGCGCAGCGGGCGGCAACTACTGGGTCCGCGTGCTCGACTTCGCAATGCTGTACGTGATGCTCGCGCTCGGCCTCAACGTGGTGGTCGGCTTCGCCGGTCTGTTGGACTTGGGCTACATCGCGTTCTACGCGGTCGGCGCGTACACGGCGGCTTTGCTGTCTTCGCCGCAGCTGTCGACGCAGTTCGAATGGATCGCGCATCTCGCGCCGAACGGGCTGCATGTGCCGTTCCTCATCATCGTGCCGATTGCGATGGCGCTCGCGGCGACCTTCGGCGTGCTGCTCGGCGCACCGACGCTGCGTCTGCGCGGCGACTATCTCGCGATCGTGACCTTGGGTTTCGGGGAAATCGTCCGGATTTTCATGAACAACCTCGATCGTCCGATCAACATCACGAACGGCCCGAAGGGTATTACCGCGATCGATCCGGTGACGGTGGCAGGCTTCAACCTGCCGCAGACGCACGAGTTCTTCGGCATGAAGTTTCCGTCCGTATACATGTACTACTACCTGTTCGTGCTCGGCGCGCTGATCGTGATCTGGGTGTGTACGCGTTTGCAGCACTCGCGTATCGGCCGTGCATGGGCCGCCATTCGCGAAGACGAAATCGCCGCGAAGGCGATGGGCATCAACACCCGTAACGTGAAGCTGCTCGCGTTCGCGATGGGCGCATCGTTCGGCGGTTTGTCGGGCGCGATGTTCGGCGCGTTCCAGGGCTTCGTGTCGCCGGAATCGTTCACGTTCTGGGAATCGATCGTCGTGCTGGCGTGCGTGGTGCTTGGCGGCATGGGCCATATCCCCGGCGTGATTCTCGGCGCGGTGCTGCTCGCCGTGTTCCCCGAATTCCTGCGCTCGACGATGGGTCCGCTGCAGAACGCCATCTTCGGCCATCAGATCGTCGATACCGAAGTCATCCGTCAGCTGCTGTACGGCCTGGCGATGGTGCTGATCATGCTGTATCGCTCGGAAGGTTTGTGGCCGGCCGCGAAACACGAAGACAAGATCGCGAAGATCGCGAAGCGCAACGGCAAGAAGCCGGTGCGCGCTTAAGGCGGGGGATTGAACATGAGCGAAAAACAAACGCGACTTTCCGTGAAGGGCGTGAACAAGCGCTTCGGCGGCTTGCAGGCGCTGTCCGACGTCCGCCTCGAAATCAAGGAAGGCGAGATTTACGGTCTGATCGGGCCGAACGGCGCGGGCAAGACCACGTTCTTCAACGTGATCACGGGTCTCTACACGCCGGATTCGGGCGAATTCAAGCTCGACGGCACGGACTACAAGCCCGAGGCCGTGTATCAGGTGGCGAAGGCGGGCATTGCGCGCACGTTCCAGAACATTCGTCTGTTCGGCGGCATGACCGCGCTGGAAAACGTGATGGTCGGCCGTCACGTTCGCACGAAGCACGGTCTGATCGGCGCGGTGTTCCAGATGCCGGCCGAACGTCGCGAAGAGCGTGAAATCAAGGAGCGCGCGCTCGAGTTGCTCGAGTACGTCGGCGTGCTGCAATACGCGGATTACACGTCGCGCAATCTGTCGTACGGTCACCAGCGCCGTCTGGAAATCGCGCGTGCATTGGCGACCGATCCGAAGCTGCTCGCGCTCGACGAACCGGCGGCCGGCATGAACGCGACGGAGAAGGTGGAACTGACGCGTCTGCTCGACAAGATTCGTTCGGACGGCAAGACGATTCTCCTGATCGAACACGACGTGAAACTCGTGATGGGATTGTGCAACCGCATGACGGTGCTCGATTACGGCAAGGTGATCGCCGAAGGTCTGCCGCAGGACGTGCAGAAGGACCCGAAGGTGATCGAGGCATATCTGGGTGCGGGGGTGCATTAAATGTCGACCACGAACGCGATGTTGAAGGTCAAGGGTTTGCAGGTGAACTACGGCGGCATCCAGGCGGTGAAGGGTGTCGATCTGGAAGTCGCGCAGGGCGAACTGGTCACGCTGATCGGCGCGAACGGCGCGGGCAAGACCACGACGATGAAGGC
Source organism: Candidatus Burkholderia verschuerenii (assembly GCF_001189365.1). Lineage (GTDB taxonomy): Bacteria > Pseudomonadota > Gammaproteobacteria > Burkholderiales > Burkholderiaceae > Caballeronia > Caballeronia verschuerenii. Next base: position 10,231 of record NZ_LFJJ01000186.1, read on the forward strand.
CATCACCGGTTTGAAGCCTTATTCGGGCGGCGATATCGAGTACATGGGCCAGTCGATCAAGGGCGTACCGACGCACGAGCTTTTGAAGCGCGGCCTCGCGATGGTGCCGGAAGGGCGCGGCATCTTCGCGCGGATGTCGATCATCGAGAATATGCAGATGGGCGCTTATCTGCGTAACGACAAGGATGGCATCGAGAAGGATACCGAGCGGATGTTCGGCTTCTTTCCGCGTTTGAAGGAACGCGCGTCGCAGTATGCCGGGACGTTGTCCGGTGGTGAGCAGCAGATGCTCGCCATGGCGCGGGCGCTGCTTTCGCGGCCGAAGCTGCTGTTGCTCGACGAGCCTTCGATGGGGCTTTCGCCGATCATGGTCGAGAAGATCTTCGAGGTCGTGCGGGAGATTTCCAAGGAAGGACTGACCGTATTGCTCGTTGAGCAGAATGCACGGTTGGCTTTGCAGGCCGCTAATCGTGGGTATGTGATGGACTCCGGTACCGTCACCATGACCGGCGATGCCAAGACCATGCTTGATGATCCTAAGGTTCGGGCTGCTTATCTCGGTGAGTGATTTTTTTTACCCTGCGGGGCGTGCGTTTTTTTTGCACGTCTCGTGGGGTGCTGTTTTCTCTTGTTGTTGTGGTTTATTCAGTAGCCGCCTCCCCGGCGGAGGGGTCACCTTTCTTTGCGGCGGCAAAGAAAGTAACCAAAAAAAACCGCTTGGCCGATCCTAAGCACCTTCTTGAGCGGCCCCGGCACAGAACCTTAGACTTGGCACAGCGATAGCGAGTGTTCGCGGTAGTGTGCAGAATGATGTGCAAAAACGCTGAGGCGGCAGGAGCG
>NZ_LFJJ01000187.1 GCF_001189365.1 Candidatus Burkholderia verschuerenii
TTCAGCTCAACGTCATGCCTCAACCTCTACTCGTGCGCTGCAGACCTGGCTGAGATGTGCGTTTACGTCTGCACCAGACTGCGTCGTTGGGTCCATTCCGGCAAATTCAATTTTGCAGGCCAGACTAGATATGTTCGCGGAGCAGCATCCAAACCTGCTGTTCGTCGCTACGAGCAACTTTCCGCAAGCGGTCGACAGCGCATTCTTGTTGCGATGCGACCTGGTGTTGGAGGTTCCGCTGCCGGGGAAAGACGCTTGCAAGAAGATTCTGACGGAGTGCCTTACGGGCGTGGCTAAGCAGTTTCCAAAAATTGGTGAACTTGCTTCGCACCATAGCTTTGGCGCGTGCGCGGCAGAGTGTGAAGGCCTCGACGGCCGCGCCATCCGGAAAGTCGTGGAACGCCTTGGCTGCCTGCAAGGAGACAGCCATCGACCCCAACACGGTAACCATCGACCAATTGCATACCGCGATTAAGCGGGCCAAGCGTGCTCGTCTCCAAAAGGAAAAAGCGTAATGAGCAGCGTAGTTAGTCGCAAATTTCGCGGCACACCCTATCGGAATGCGTCGGATACCTGGAGCGAAATCGTCGAGCTTCTGACGCAAGGTAAGGACAGTTCGGCACGCAAGGAACTGCGCGCGGTCGCAGGTATTGCAGCCAGCCTTATTACAGAGCAGGCGCCCAAGCAGGCCGCCATCATCGCCACTTGCGATGGGCCTCGTACACGCATTTACTGCACTTATGACGACGATGCGCTGGACGGCTCGGACGCAAATGAAGATGCACTTTCATTCGAGCCGCTGAAGGGAGACTGGGCTGTGTCGCTTCCGTGCCCTGAGTCGGACCTTTCGTGGGTTCAGGCGGCCCTGAAGAAGCACAGCAGCCGAATCACTACACGCGACCTTGCTTCCGGGTTCGCTTTGGATGAGGCTGCGGATAACGCCAAAGCGATGACCCTCGACGTCGAAGGGCTGCGAAATCTATGAACTCCGTCGCCACCTACAGCTACACACATTCTGTCACTTATGTGACCGACAATCTCTTGAGAAGCCTCAAGGACATCATTGTCAATAGTGGGCTTGGATTTGCCCCCATACTTCCGGACACCGTCTCACACCTGAGTTGATGATTCCGTCCTGCGCCTGAATTCGCGAGGTGAACGGTATTTCAAGGCGCTGTGCGGGTGCTTTTGAATGCCACTGCCAGGTTGCGCACTGCCGTCGCAGCGTCGGGCTTGGGCATGAAGGCAACGTAGTCGCGCTTCATGGTCTTCACGAAGCTCTCGGCCATGCCATTGCTTTGCGGACTGCACACCGGTGTCGTGAGCGGCGTGAGTCCGATATCGCTCGCAAACGCGCGTGTCTCGTGCGCAATATATCCCGAGCCGTTATCGCTTAGCCATTCAATCGAAGACGGCACTGCGTCGACATTGCCAAACCGATGCTCGACGGCAGCAAGCATCACGTCACGAACATCGTTGCCGGTGTAGCCACCGGTCGTTGCGACCCAGCTCATGGCCTCCCGGTCACAGCAATCCAGCGCAAACGTAACGCGCAATGGCTCGCCGTTCTCGCATCGGAATTCGAAGCCATCGGAGCACCAGCGTTGATTGCTTCTGGCCACCGCAACACGTCCGTCGTGTCGCCGCGTGATGGCGGGACGCTTTGGCCGCCGCTGCAGCAACAGGCCGTGAACGCGCATGACACGGTAAATGCGCTTGGCATTCACCGGCCCCGCACCGTGCATCTCCCGGTTGTTGCGAATGACGCCCCAGACCCGGCGATAGCCATAACTTGGCAAATCGATGACGGCCTCGCGGATTTCTGCCTCCAGATCCGCATCGTCTGTCCGCCCGGCGCAGCCACCGTCTTGCCAGCCGGCAGGGCGTGCACGCCTGACCGACACGTTCGAGCGCGCAACGCCGAGAACTTCACAGACCTGCTTCATTGGTCGTCCCCCGGCAATGATGGCGAGCGCGCAATCCATTTTTTTTGCTCGACCGTACTCCATGCATGGACGCCCCCAGTTTGCCAAGCTTTCATTCTGTGACGGTTCGAAGGTTAAGATTGCTGCCATGCATCCGGACTTTGTTGCCAGAGTGATCTGGCGGTCCCTGATGGAATATGCTGATCAAGTCCTCTTCACTGCTGCGTGCTGTTATGCACGGTGGAGTACTCAGGCTTACTTGATCACGGTCTTACCTGTCTCGCCATCACATCGTGATTGCCTTAGCAATCGTTGGAAGCCTCCTGCTTCGATCTAAGTACCGGTTCAGCTAGCTTGAGAAGGTTACACAGCGCTCCTATAGGCGCATTGGAACTCTCGATCGTGCGCTAGCAGCGCCCACACAATCCGCGCTGTCTTGTTGGCTATGGCGACGACTGCAACATTGGCGTTGCGACGTAAGAGGAGACGCTGCAACCAGCCTTCGGATTATGTTTTTCGACTCGCGGCGAGCATGATTGATCGCGCACCATGAATCAGCAGCGTCCGCAAATATGTGTCGTCTCGCTTGCTGATTCCAAGAAGGACATTCCTGCCGCCGCTTGAATTCTGTCTTGGTACCAGTCCAAGCCATGCCGCCAGTTGTCGCCCATTTGCGAAGCTCTTCGCCTCGCCGATAGACGCGATTAAGGCGCTCGCTGTAAGCGGGCCAATACCTGGAACCTGGGCGAGTTTGCAGCTTGCCTCGTTCTCGCGATGCCATGCCTGAATTTGTTTTTCCAACTCACGTATCTGGCAATCAAGTTCTTTCAGATGATCCACTAGTCGTTGGATCAACAGCCGGAACGACCCGGTCAACTCGACTGTGGCATCCTCAATCAACTCTGGAACTAACCGCGCGATCTGCGAGATCCCTTGTGGAACGATAAGTCCGAACTCGCTCAGCAGCCCTCGAATCTGATTGGCCTGCGCCGTCCGTGCCCGCACAAAACCCTGGCGAACACGATGCAGCGAAAGGACAGACTGCTGCTCAATATTTTTCATAGGCACAAAACGCATGTTCGGCCGCGTAACGGCCTCGCAAATAGCTTCTGCGTCAGCGGCGTCGTTCTTGTTTGTCTTGACGTACGGTTTGACGAACTGCGGTGCTATCAACCTTACCGTGTGGCCCATGCGTTGCAGTTTTCGCGCCCAATAATGAGCGCTGCTGCATGCCTCCATCCCAACTAAGCAAGCTGGTAAATTCGTGAAGAACGCCGCAACCTGATCGCGCTTGAGTATCTTCTTAAGTACCGTTTTGCCATGCTCATTCACTCCATGCACGGCAAAAACACTTTTCGCCAGATCGATACCAATTGTCGTGATCTTCATGATGGACGCTCCCCTCGTTAAAGTGGTTGCTTCGACACTCCACTTTGGCACATTGATGCGGTTTGGGTGGGGGCGTCCATTCCATTACTGCTTCTTTCAGAATTTCAACTTCTACGGTCTTCTTGCCGAGCAGCCGTTGCAATTCCCTAATTTGCTTGAGCGCGTCTACCAATTCCGAAGCCGCGACGACCTCTTCACCGGCGGACACCGCCGACAGGCTCCCGTCCTGATACAGCTTCTTCCAATGGAACAACTGATTTGGATTGACACCGTGCTGGCGAGCTACCATCGACACGGTTTTGCCAGGCTCCAAACACTCCCGGACCATCGCCGCCTTTTCTTCCGCAGACCACCGCCGCCGGCGCTCCGGTCCAGTCAACACTTCCATCACTTCCTGCTTGCTGTTAGGTCTAAACACAGTCGTATGACTACCCGTTATCTTAAGGTAGAGGCCGTGTCCGGCAATTCAGGGGGCCGCTCCAGGGCTCGACCCATCCGGTTTTGTCGGCGAATGGGAATCCAATACGCGCGCAATCAAGACATGGCTGGAGTCCGGCCACCTGGAGAGATTGATTCTGGATGTCTATGACCCAACCACTGACCGTCTCATCACGAGATGGGAGATTGACATTGCATACAGTTGGACTGGCGCTGGAGACGGCAGTTTCTGGACGGACACTGAGCAGTTGAGCTACGCCATCAAGAAACAAGGAACCATTCCTTCGCAAGCTCGATACGATTTTCGGATACACAGAAGCCCGGCCGTCCCGACGTCGAGGGGTGGGGCCCGGCGTCGAGCGCCCGTTCGACGGAAGGAATGAAGAGACAGAGCATTGGCACCACTGTTGAGCACAGCGGTTTGGGTGGTGAAACTACATACTGGAGAAAAATCTGATGCTGTCAACAAACGACGCCTTTAAAAAATTCAAGCATCGGCTCGAACTCAACACGCGCGAACAGGACAACGCGTCTGCGCGTCAGAATGAGGTGCGCGATTTCCTGAAGACCAAGTTCCAAATCGAACGCAGCTTTCTCACTGGTTCTTACGCTCGATACACGAAGACGAAGCCGCTCAAAGACATCGACATCTTCTTCGTGCTCGGTAAGGACGAAAAGCACTACCACGACAAGCCCGCTTCGGCAGTGCTCGACGCTTTTTATGATGCGTTGGTCGAGAAATATGGAACGAGCGCCATGCGGAAGCAGGACCGGTCAATCAACGTCGACTTTGGCGTTAAGGTCGGAGAAGAGGACAAGACCGACTATCGAATCCTCAGCATTGACGTCGTGCCGGCGTTTGACGTCGGTACCGAATACGAAATTCCAGACACCGCATCGGGCAAGTGGATTAAAACAGACCCCGAGATTCATGCCCAAAAAGCCGTTGACGCTTATCGTGCGTACAGCAACGAATGGAAGGGGCTCGTCCGGATGGTGAAATATTGGAACAACAATCCGAAGCATGGTGACCAGAAGCCTGTGAAGCCGTCGTTTCTTATCGAAGTGATGGCTTTAGAGTGCTTAGATGGCGGCTGGGGCGGTTCCTATGAGCGGGAGATGCAGGGATTTTTCGCTACGCTCGCTAGCCGGATTAAAGAGGAGTGGCCGGACCCCGCTGACCTCGGCCCACCCATCAGCAACGGCATGGACCTCGAACGCAAGGAGCGGGCGGAAAGGCTTCTCAAAGAGGCTGCTCGTGAAGTGACCTTGGCCATCAACCTTACGAGGCAAGGGAAAAATACCGATGGATTTCGACACCTTCCAGACTTGGTCGGAGGTGATCAACCGTTCAATTTCAATGTCGGCGGCGCAATGTGGAACTTTTCGGCATACCTGTCGCGGCGCTGATCAGCCGAGTCGATTCTCGGAGCGGTGAACGGGACCACTTATGCGCTGCTCGCCGTGGCGCTCGTCCTGACCTATCAAACCTGGGGACATGCCGATCTCCTGGCCTTCGGCGGCCTGACCCTGGGCGTGACGCTCGCTTTGTTCGCGATCCAGAAGGGCGGCTACCTCTACAGTCTGATCGTCCTTCCGCTCGTGCTTGCCGCAGCGTTCGCCTCCACCGATCCGGGAAGCCCGGCAGGCCAACGCGAAGCCGAAGCAAACCGGCGCGCCATGACGGGCCTGGGACTGTTCTATCTGATCATCGGGTTGTGCCGCGCGCTCCCGTTCTGCGACACCACGCCCGACGTGCCCGAATGGCTATCGGGCGCCAGCAACATCGGACTCGCGTTTCTTCCGGTGTACCGGCTGTGGACGGTTTCGGTCGGACTGTCCGTCCTGCTCGTGATGATCGCGTTCAGGCGTCGTGGCAACGAGCGATTCCGCCTGAACAATGCCGTCCTGAACAATGCCGTCCTGAACAGCGCGCGCGCCATGAGCGTCGGACTGAGCGCCTTCGTGGGGGTACTGACCGCTCCGGTGCTGGCCTCCGGCCCCTACGCCGGCTCGATGTATCTCGTTCCGGTGTTGTCCATCTTCGTCATCTGCTCCGCGAAAAAACCCGTCTACGTCGCGATCATCGCCTTCCTGCTGGGCCTGCTCGAAGCTGCGGCGCGGGTCTTCTATCCGGAAATGTCGTCGATCGTCCTGCCTGCCGTCGCAGTGCTGGTGCTGTTCAGCCGGAACGGCTATGCAGGCCTTCCGTGGACCCACGCCGTCAACCTGTCGTCGACGTGGAGACCGTCCCAGCAAAGCATCGTGAACGACGAGACCTCGTTCCTCGTGTTCCTGTTCGTCGGCCTGGGAATCAGCGTGGCCGCTGTCCTGCGCGGCGGACTCCAGGGCGACCTGCTGATCCGCATCTGGACCCTGGCGCTGAGCGCCGCCGCGTTCTCCAGACTGTTCAAAGACTACGGCATCCTGTCTTTCGGGCATGCCATGTACTTCGGTGTGAGTTGCTATGCGACGGCCGCGTTTATTCGATACCTCTCGCCCAATCCATTCTTTGGTGCGCTGGCGGGCAGCGCGGTCGCGGGAATGCTCGGACTCGCCACCACCATCCGGAGCGAAACGTTCGATCGGCAGACTTATGCAATGGCGCTGCTGCTGATCAGCGTGGTCGTCTATCAGACGACACTCAATCTGCCAGGACTCGGTGGTGAAGATGGCATGCTGGACCTTCCGCGTTATTTCGAAAACGAAGCGGCGCTCGTCTGGTTTGCCTTTGCCATGATCGCCATGGGCTTCGGGGCCCTGCAACTGGGCGCGCGATCCTTCGACACGGGCAATCAGGCGAGCGGTTTGTCGTTCGCGGTGGCGGCTGCGGTGACGGGCCTCGCCGGCAGTGTGAAAACCCTCTACAGCGGCTACACGCATCTCGGCAACGTGTACTGGACCATGACCGTTCTCACCGCGCTGACGACGGTGGCCGGCAAGTTCAAAAACGTCGGGGTCGTCATCGCCGCCACGACCGTCATCGCGTTCGAAGAGTGGGTGCCGGAGTGGATCAGGACGGGATACATCATTGCGCCGGAGTCCTTCCAGGCCATCTTCGGGGAGTCTGGCACGCCGGACGAGTTGACGGTGATACAGATCGTCATCGGCGCTGCGTTGATGTTCTTTGCGAAATTGCGCCTTTGCGCGCACGGGCACGTTTCGATCGATGACCATGCGAGGAAGCAGTCATGAAGCCGTCCTTCACCAATTCCACCCGGGCCATGTGTGCGAGCGCATTTCTCCTGGGCGAATCGTTCAGGAGCCGCGTGCTCGACGATCCCGTGGAGAAGGGGCTCGCCGTCGCGCCCGAACTTGACATCGATGTCAGGCTGCTCGCCCAGGTCTGCAAGTTCGCGCGCGCACGCGACGCGAAGTACGACCTCTTCTTGATCCTGGCATTGCTGCTCTGCCTGCCGCTGTGGGCGCTCGACAGCAACGTCGGCATCGCGGGCGTGGTCGTCACGACCGCAGCGATCTTCCTGTACAAAACATATGACGAGCGCTCCAACCTGCTTCCGCGTTTCAGGAAGGACCGTGCTGGTTCGGCACAAATGAGCCTCTTCACGAGCGTTCAACTCGACACTTACCTCAGCTCGGCACTTGCATCGGACGAACAGAACGTCATCGTGTACAGCGGCTTCAACCCTTTTGTCGGGGCGGGCGTCGAGATCGGCAGCTGGTCGTTTTCGCTGGACGTGTCCAGACCCGCCAAGGACGCCGGGCCGCCCGGGCCTGTCAGGAGTTCAGCAGCGCCGAAATCTCGGATGCGGTGTCATCCGCGATCAGGGCGCTGTCGCTCGACGGCTTCGTCACTTCCGACTTCTTTTTCGTCAGCGGTACGGCCGTGAAGGACTTCACAGCCATTCTTCCCGATGTCTACGCGGTGCCGCGGCAGGTCCTGCAACCGGAGACGGCGGCAGGCGGGCCGCGCGACACCGAGAGCCTGCGCAAGTACCGGTGGGCTTACATCGTCGATGCGCAGCAGGATATCGTGGTTTCGATCATTTTCCGCTTCGTCGTGAACGGTCCGACGATGTTCGTCGAATTCAACAAGTTCATTCTTCCGCAACTGCGCGACGAGTTCTCTCAGATCGAACGGCTCAAGCAATGGAAGACGTGGTACTTCATCGTGTTCGCCGTCGCATCGCTGCTGATGGGTCCGCTCAGATGCCTCGTGGCGATCTTCTCGACTTACCGGCACATCGGGCGGGCGCTCGGGATTTTCTTCGGCGCGTCCCACAGGAAGCGTCGCACGGAGATCGATGCAGCCGCCCTGTTCGATTACGGCGCGACCGACTCGCTGCGCCAATCGCTTTCCAGCGACCAGTACAAGAGCTTCTTCCAGAAAGCGGATGCGGACTTCTACATGAAGTCGTTGGAGCGCACGTTCCTCAGTGCCGTGCTCGAGTTCCTGGAAGAGCACAACGTTGATGTCGGCGATATGCGCGACAAGCAGTCGGTCATCGTCAACAGCGGCATCATCGTGCATGGCGGGGATGTCAAGGCGGACACGCTGGCTGTCGGCGAAGGCGCGAAGACTCGCAAGACGGAAGTTGCAGCAACGAACCCGCGAAAGGAGGAAGCGAAATGAGCAAGACGACGCAATCCGCAGGCAACGAGGGAATCCAGGCCAGCTCGGTCACCGCCGAGGTTCTCGCCGTCGGACACAAGGCGCAGACGACGAAGAACGTCTTGTCCGGTTCCGATCAGGAAAGGCTGAAAGCGGCGGCGGAGCGCATCGACCGGCTCCTGAGCGCATTGCCTGGCGATGACGACACCTCTCGGGAGATGCGCTCGAGCGCCGACGAACTAAAGACCAGGGTTGCCGAGCCCAAGGCGCACAAGGACCGGATCGCGGAGTTGCTGCACGGCATCACCGGATACGCCAAAACCTTCGGCACCGTGATAGGCGACGTCAGCACGCTGAAGGAGTCGATCTCCACGATCGCCAAAGTGCTGTCGATCCCGTTGTTCTGACCCGCCCGGCCGGCCGCTCGCCGCACTTGCGATCCTTCGATACGGCGAGCAGACTGCATTGGCGGCGATCGTCGGACTGGACCGCGGCTGCATGCAGCCGGCGGCGATCTTCACGCTTTGGGAGGTCATCACGGCCTAGGTTGGCCCGATCTAGATCATCTTCCTTACATCGAGGTCGATTGGCTAGAGTCTCAGGTTGTGCGACTCTTAGGGTCGATCATGTTGGCAGAGGACGAGGACGGCACTATCCGTCGCCGCTTCTACCCCGTTCCGCACGCAGGTTTTGAAATCGACGAAGATAGACTTGACTTGACGAATACCACCACGGCCAAGCTCGTGAAATTAGCCTTGATCGACACGATCGACAACGTCGAATGGCCACCATATATCCGAGCGAACTGGGATGCGTGTCTCGGCTGGAATTTTGATCTGATTGACCCTTCGGCATCAAGTAGAAGACTTCAGCGTCGATACCGTCCCGCGAAATAAAGGCGGGACATGTCGGGGCGCTGGAGAGCTGGATTTTCCGGCGCACGGGCTCTTCAGCGCGCCAACCTTTACTTTCCATATACGCGAACTAATCTTCGTTCTTGTGCAAGAAGGGAAGTGAAACTGTGACTTCGCGAAGAGGAGATGGTGGATGAGGCTCGTCCGTTCGCACCTGAGCAACTCTTTGCCTTTCACCCTATCGCGACCCGGCGATCGAAATGGATGTACCATTTCCATGTCTGGAGTCCAGAGCTTTTACGACGCCTTTCTCTTTAATCGTTTTTGGCCGTCGACTTCTGCGCGATCACTTAGAGCGTGCAGGAAGACGGATACTACGTTTTCCCGCCACTGCTTCTGTCCACACGCGTACTATGGCTCGATGCGGCTGCATGAAGCCATCAAACACGCACTGCACAATATGCGAGGGCCGGAAAAGCACGCATTAAAGATCGACAGATCGATACAGAGCCAGATTATGAAAGTCATATCTTTACTTCGCGATTAGCCGAGCGTAATTTTACTTCGCAAAGCGCACCAACTTTACTTCGGTTGACGCACACAAACTCTCGCTTACGCTTGAATACGACTACGACTACGACTACGACTACGCCAGTGCAAGCGCCACCGCTTGGCGGGCGCTGCAGGGTGACCCGTCGAGTTACTGGCGCTATCGCGAGCCGGCGAACAACGCGCAGGAGCTAATGACCCGGCGCTCGCTGTTCGTCTATGCATCTATGCCTGACGTGTTCGTTCAGCATCTGGCGCTGTCTGCGATGGGGCGCTACAACTTCGACGATCACAGTTACTTCACGTGGCTCGATGCGCGCTATCACTGGCCACGCACCGACGTAGCCGTGCAATGGCAGAGCAACCACGGTTCTGCGCGCAGCGTTTACGGGGCGCAGGCGCAAAGCGAGATCGTGCAGGCGATCGCGACGTGCTTCTTTTGACGGGAACCGGGGGAACGTGTCCGCTGACACGCATCACGCAAGACGCGCCCGACGCTATGCGTCGGCTGCCGGAACACGGCGTTGCGGTGTGCGGGCCGCGATCACGCGGGAGCGGACGGCGCGACCAATTGGTTCACCCGGATCGGTTCACCCGGATCGCGACCACCGCGCTCGCCGGCAATCATGGATTGTTCAGCGCGACTCGATCGCGGACCCGCCGCCTTCCCCCGTGGAACGGTTCGCATGACAGACGCAGCGCGTCACCACGTTGATCGCGCGGCCGAGCGACATACCGACGAGCCCGCCCCAGACAGCGAACGACCATACAGCGAAGGCGTCAGTGGCCGCCCACGGCTGCGAGGTTGCAATCGCGTAATGAATGAACGTTTCGGCGACAAACGTCAGGAGCAGCGTGACCAGCAGGCTCGCGTCGCCCGGCAGGCGTACGAGCATGCCTTCCGGCCCGTTCCTGAACTGCAGGCGCCAGCGGCGCGCGTGGAACCAGCCGCCCGCCGTGCCAAGCATGAGCATCGCGAGGGCCACCGCGTAGGCAGCGACACCTGCCCGTGGAAACAGGTGGCCGAGGCTCGACAGGCCAAGACCGACAAACAGGACCGGAAACAGGATCGGACGCACCGGCCGGACTTCGCGCACGAAGCAGCGCTTCACGCCGATATACACGAACAGGCAGAACAACACGTGGTAGTGTGCAGAATGATGTGCAAAAACGCTGAGGCGGCAGGAGCGCAGAGGCAGGGGTGGCCGTGGTGTAAGTTGATGAATGTCCAGTTCGTCAACCTGCCCTCGGGAGGGCTTACGCCATGGCC
>NZ_LFJJ01000188.1 GCF_001189365.1 Candidatus Burkholderia verschuerenii
TCAGCTCAACGTCATGCCTCAACCTCTACTCGTGCGCTGCAGACCTGGCTGAGATGTGCGTTTACGTCTGCACCAGACTGCGTCGTCGGGTCCATTCCGGCAAATTCAATTTTGCAGGCCAGACTAGTTACGCTGCGCTGCATCAAAGCGACCACGCGAGCGCGCATGCATAGCCCAGTGGCGCGTCGAGCGCCGTGACCGCGAACGCGCCCGCTTCCGCCGATAACGCATGACGCGCGCCCTTCCTCGATATCGACGCCCACGCGACGCCGAGCGGACATCGCGATCATCCCGTACGCGCCCGAGTGCGATACGTTGAAGTCGGGCGCGGCTTCGGATGAGACGAGCATGGGACGGCCGGCGGCGTCGGCTTCGATGACGAGACGCGTGGCATCGGCGTGAAGATGTGCGGCCAATAAGAGGCGCAAGGTGGCACGGACGGTCGCGAAGCGCGCGGCATCCGCGTGAAGCATGAAGCGGCGGGCGCGCGCGAGTTCGCTTTCGTGAAGCACGCCCGCGCCCGCGATTTCCAGCGGCGCGGCAAGATCGATCTCGACGCGCCATACGCTGACGTCGGCGGGCGTATCGGCGGGAAGCGACACGGATCGCACGTTCGCGCCGAGCAGACTATCGATTCCGGACAGCATGATGCTAGCGATACTCCGGATGCAGCAGCAATTCCGGCACGCCACGATCGTCGATGAACACGACCGCGTTCTGCTCGAATTCGCGCATCAGGGTATCCGCGATTTCGCGGGTCGCGCCGATGACGAACAGGCTCGCTTCCGCCTGCCATTCGCCTTTGGGATCGAAACCCTCGCCTTCGAGCGCGTGCAGTTTCAATTGCGCGACGCGTTCGGCCAACGCGCGCTGACGCGTCCGGTTTTCCGCATCACCGAGCTTTTCGCCGAACGGATCGAACGCCGTGACGAACACCGCGCTCGTCGCCGCGTGCCCTTCGATCAACGACGCCGCCGCCCGATTCGCGACGCCAATTGTCATCTCGACCGCCGGCGTCCCTTCGATGCGATACACCGCCGCGAGATACGCCGCGAGCGTCGGCGTCGGCAGCGTGCGATGCGCGTCGAGCAGGATCGGCTGACCGTGCGGCGTGTGGCTTCGTCCCATTCGTCCCGGCGATGCGCGAGCGCATCGGCATTCGTGCAGCCTTTCGCCGTGCAGATGCGCTCCAGCGCGGCGAGCCAGTGCGCGTAATAGGTATCGCCGCGATCGGGATCGCCCGCGGCTTGCGCATCGCGGATCGCTTCGCTCAGCGCATGCGCCCATTCGGTCCACGTAAAGACGCCGCGTTCGTGCAGCGCGAGCGTCATCGCGAAGGCCTGAGCTTGCCAGGGCGTCTGAAACACGGGACCGTCGCCGTCGAACGGAAGAGGGAAAACATGCGCGCCGCGAATCGCGACGATCGTCCCGAGCTTGCCTCGGCAATAGCGCGGCAAACGCGTATGCGTGGGCGGATTCATCACCTTCGTGCGAACGATGTCGTTCGGCGCGAAGCGCGAGGGCGTATCGATCTCGCGCTCGACGGGCGATCCGCGCAGCAAGGCCGCGCCGACATCGGCGGCCTTCATCGTGCGGACATTGGCTTTCGGCGGATCGATGGCATGGCCCGACGCGAGTTCCTCCGCGCTGGCGAGACTTTTCGCGGCGAGCAGCTTCTTCAAGCCCTCGAACCAGATCTCGTAATACGTGCTGCCGAGATACTGCGCTGGCGGCAGGCTCTCGCGCGCGGCGCGCGAGGTGTCGATGTTCCATTGGCCGGTTGCGCCCATCGCGAGCGTGACCGCCAGCACGCGACGCTCCCATTCGGCGTGAAAAGGCGACGCGCACGGTGCATCGCAGGCGTCCTGCGTCACGGGACCGAAGCCCTGCATGCCGCCCATGTCGTGTCCTGCGTTCATGATGCGGCTCCTTCAGTCGATGGCGCGGGTTGCAGCGCGATGCCGGTGCCGATCATCGAGTCGCGCGTGACGAGATCGGCGAGCGCGGTTTCGTCGAGATGATCGGTGCCGGGCGGACGCATCGGCAGGACGAGATAGCGCACTTCTGCGGTCGAATCCCATACGCGCATTTCGACGCTTTCAGGCAACTCGATGCCGAAGTCCTTCAGCACGCCACGCGGATCGATCACCGCGCGCGATCGATACGGCGCGGACTTGTACCACACCGGCGGCAAGCCGAGCACCGACCACGGGTAACACGAACACAGCGTGCAGACGACCATGTTGTGCACCTGCGGCGTGTTCTCGAGCGCGACCATGTGCTTGCCCTGACGTCCGGTATAGCCGAGCGAGGCAATGGCGGCGGTGGCATCGGCGAGCAGCCAGTCGCGGAAAGCGGGATCGGCCCATGCCTTCGCGACGACGCGCGCGCCGTTGCGCGGCCCGACGCGATGCTCGTAGGTTTCGATAAAGACATCGAGCGCTTGCGGATCGACGTAACCTTTTTCGACCAGCAGCGATTCCAGCGCGCGCACGCGCAGATCCATCTCGGAGAGTTCGCTGCCGGCGTGGTCGTGATCGTGATGATGGTCGTGGCTCATGGCGTGAGAGACGCGAGTGGACTCACGCGACACGTTACCGGAGTGACGAAAAGCGTGCAAACCGCAGCAGAATTGACGAGGACGAACGGAACGACGCGGAGGGAAAGAGGACGTGCAGAGACAGCGAGACGGCGTGTGCGTCTCGCTCAGGAATAATCGTGACGCCGCTCGCTGCGGCTAAAACTCTGGCGCGAGCGCCAGTCTTCCGAGCGCAGGACGTATTCGCCGTCCTCGCGCGCTTCTTCCTCGGAACCGAAGCCTTCGTCGCTGTAAGCGACGATCTTCATTCCGCCCGCCGTCCTTTCGACGGTGATCCCCCAATGCCACCCGCCTTCCTGATGGAAGACGTGCAGCGTCGGGTTCGACGTGCTGGTCATGTCCATGTGTACGGCTCCCTCAAGTCGACGTTCGTCGGGCTTACCGCGCCGCCTTCCCAAACGCCCTTGAATTACCGGGCGATTCTCGTGTGTCGATACCAATCAATATGCGCGCAGCCAATATAAAGATAAAGACCGCGCCACCCGCTGAGTCCAGCATACGCAATGCGATGCTGCGTTGCAACACGGGCTTACCCGATGCGTGGCGTCGACCACACGCGCAGATGCCGTTTCCGTCGACAACACAGCGCATCGGCCAATAAACGCCGTCAAACACGGCGTTATTCGCCATCCCAGTAGCCCAGTGATTCGTCGACGCGGAATATCGCCCGAAACCCTTTCATCGACGTGGCCGGCGCGGGTTCGTCCGAAACCAGTACCGCGTGCCGCCCGGTGTCCGGATACTCGACCACTTCGGGCGATTGCTGCGTGCTGACGGCCAGATAGCGCAAATCCGCCGCGCTCGTATTGACGATCTGATGCGCGGTCGCGGCGTCGCCCGGCGGACAGGCGATCATGTCGCCCGCCCGGATCGCATGCGATTCGCCGCCGATCCGCACTTCCCCCTCACCTTCAACGACAAAGAACATCTCCTCGTTGACGCGATGATGATGAAACGGAAACGCCCGCTTGCCCGGCGCGAGCACGATCAGGCTGTAGCCCAGCTTGCGCGCGCCCAGCAGCGGCCCGATTCGCGCGATGCGCGGCGCGAAACGCTCGGCGGCATCGCCCGTGGGCGCGACGGCTGCGGGGAACGGCTGCGGATCGAGTGCATCGAGATTGACGATGGGCGTTTTCATGGCGGGCGTCGATTGGGGAATGTGCGGTTGTCCGCTGTCACGCGCGCTGCGGGGAATCGGCGCTGGCGTTGAAATCGGAATCAGTTTGCGCGGCGACGTCGTGCAGCCACGCCGCGATGGTGGCGCAGGTCCAGTCGGCGTCGTCGTGCGGCAGATCGTGGCCGGCCCACGGATGCACCGCATGCTCGACGCCCCATTGCTTCGCGATGCGCGTGGAGCAGGCGGAATCGACCAGCTTGTCCTGCGCGGACGACAACAACAGCGTCGGATGGAACGGCGGGAACTTTATCGCGCGAAAGCGCGCGGCGGCGTAAAGCTGGCGCAGCGCATTGCGCGCGCTCGCGCCGCGCTGACGCCGCCATGCCGCCCATTGCGCGACATCGGCATCGAATGTGTCAGTTCGATTACAGGTCAAGGTGTGGATCATTTGCTCGCATGGCTCGGGCTGCGTCCAGGCGCGTGCGATACGCGCGAGCATCGGCCATGCCGACGGCCGCAGCCGTTCGTGCACGCCCGCGAACGGCCGCATGCTGGTGTTAATCAGCACCAGCCGCTCGATTTCCTCCGTGACGTGCTGTATCCACGCGCACGCGACCATCGCGCCGAGCGACATTGCCAGCACGCGGCATGGCTTGCTCACGTTCAGTTCGGCGACGCGGTCGCGTACGAAGGCCGTCATCGCCTCGACTGTCGCGGGCGTGACGAGTTCGTGTTCCGCGCCGTTACCCGGCAGATCGATGAACACGACGTGCTCGTCGTCGGCGAGCAAACCATGCGCGCGCATCGAGGTTTCGAAATGGTCCCAGTGGCGGGACTCGCGCGTGAGGCCGCGCAGTAATATCCAGTCGCTCATGTCGCGTCGGCGGGTTTCCAGTGGTCGCGGGCGCGGCGCATGACCTGCTCGCGGAATTCGCCGTCGGGCAGCCAGCGGCACGACGAAAACGCCGCCCGCGTCAAAAAGTCGAAGAAGCTCGGATGACGCCGCAACACGCGCCGCGTGCGATGCGCCTTGATCGGATTGAAAATGCCGAGGCGCGAGAACAATTGCATGGGGTTTTTGCGGATCCAGCGCCAGGAGCCGAGTTCGAGCGTCATCGGCAGAAAAATATTGGGCGCGCGGGTGCGATCGTACGCGCAGTCCCACAGATCGCCGTGCAGCAAATACTGATGGCTCTGCGGCTCGAACGCGTAACCGTGATGCGGATACGACTCCTCGAACATCGTCTTGAGCAGAAACATTTCCGGCAGATGCGCCATTTCGCGCTCCGTGCGCGCATACGGAAACCAGATGCTGTCGTTCCAGCCAAAGCCCGAATGACAGTCCAGCGCGAAGCTCAACGGACGCGACATCAACTCCTCATCGACCACGGACAACAGCGCCGCGCTCTCCGCTTCCATGTTCGCACCGCTCGCGCCGCGATACCACGGCAGCCAAGGCCCGATGCGCTGACCGCCCGCGAGAAACGGCACGCGGCCCTCGGCGCTTTGCGGCGCGTTGCGCATCAGATCGACGCCGTTGGGATTCGAGCGCCGGCGCGCGGCCATGCCGCCGTGATTGACGATCGGCATGAACACGAGCCGGATGGTGCGCAACTGATCGCGCAACAGTTCGTCCCATTCGAGGCGACGCAGCAGCGCGCGCAT
Organism: Candidatus Burkholderia verschuerenii; assembly: GCF_001189365.1. Taxonomy (GTDB): domain Bacteria; phylum Pseudomonadota; class Gammaproteobacteria; order Burkholderiales; family Burkholderiaceae; genus Caballeronia; species Caballeronia verschuerenii. The sequence goes on from NZ_LFJJ01000188.1 coordinate 5,382, forward strand.
ATATTTATATTCGAGCACGAGTTGCGTGCCGATGCACTCGAGCCCATGCACGCCGCCGAAGAAACCGACCGCAGGCGCGTTGCGATCCGTCGAGCCGATCGACGCCGTGAGAATCGGAAACGAATGCCGGTCGGCCTGCACTTCACAGATCGTGCGCCGCTCGAACCACGTACCGCCCGCGACGAGGATCGCCTTCAATTCGTCCATCTCGGGAAAGGTCTCGCTGGCAACGCGCAAGGTGCTCATGAGATGCGGCCTGTGGTATCCATTTGTTGTGGGTCGCCCGAAAACGCCGAGTATAGGTCCGATTGTCTGACAACAATATGCAATGCGCGTGCCGATCGTACCGTTTTCCGGCGCATTTCATCCGTCGATTGACGATCGCACGATGCCTCGCGCGCCCCGTTCCTGCAGGCTTTCGCGGCGTCACCTAGAATGAAATCACCGTTACCACACGGTATGAGGCTATCGTCATGACATCCCGAATCAGCATCTTGCTGGGCGCGCTGGCCTGCTGCTGCGCCGCCTCTTCCTTCGCGCAAACCACGTCCGATCCGAACGCGCCCAAAACGCGCGCGCAGGTCCGACAAGAGTTTCTCGTCTGGTACGCGGCCGGTTACGATCCAAACGACTGGCTCGGTTATCCCGACAACGCGATCCGCGCAAGCCGCATCATCGCGCAGCAACGCGATGCGCAGGCGCCGAAGCGCACGCAATAAGTCGCTTTACTCACCGTACTCGGAATATTTGCGCGCGTCGCCACGCACTTTGTCGGCGGGATATTTCGCGCGATTGAGCGCCATCTTTTCGATCAGCGCTCGATGCAGGTCCGCGTCGAGCGCGTCGGCGAGCATGATCAGATAAGCGAACACGTCGGCCATTTCGTGGCGCACCGACGTGAGCTTTGCGTCGTCCAGTTCGCTCTTGTCGCCGCTCGCCAGCCACGTGAACGGTTCGAGCAACTCGCTCGCCTCCACGCTCAACGCGGCCGCGAGATTCTTCGGCGTATGAAAGCGGCTCCAGTCGCGCTCGCGCGTGAAGTCGCGCAGCATCTCGCGCAGTTCGTCCAGTTGCGCCATGTGTCTCCTCTACTGTCTCGTCATGCGGGATACAAGCCGAGCGTGCGCGCGCGCAAACGCGTGAGGCCGAGCAATGCATCGGTGAAGGGCGTGGGCACGCCGGTCATCGCGCCGAGTTCGCGCACGGAGGCGACCAGCGCATCGAGTTCGATCGACTTGCCCGCTTCGACATCCTGCAGCATGGAGGTTTTCATCGCGCCGAGCTTGAGCGTGACGGCGTGGCGATCCTCGGGCGCCTGATCGATCGCGATGCCGAAGCGCGTGCCGATCTCCTTCGCCTCCAGCATGATGTGCGTCACGAATCCGCGCACGAGATCGTCGGAGAGGATGCGATCGGTCGTCGCGCCGGTGATCGCGCTGATCGGGTTCATCGTCATGTTGCCCCACAGCTTGAACCACACTGCGCGCTGAATCTGCGGCGCGAGCGTCGCGTCGAAGCCCGCCTTGGCGAACATCGACACGAGATCTTGCGCGCGCGGACCGGGCTGGCCGTTCGCTTCGCCGAGAATGAGGCCCATGCCCTGATGATGCCGCACGACGCCCGGCGCTTCCGTATAGCAGCTCGCGTGCACGACGCAGCCGACGGTTTGCGCCGTCGGAATCGCGGCGGCGATGCTGCCGTCCGGATCGACCGACTCCAACCGCTTGCCCGCGAACGATTCGCCGAGGCCGTCGCAGAACCACCAGGGCACGCCGTTCATCGCGGTGAGCACGGTTGTTTGCGCGTTCAGCAGCGGCGCGATATGCGCGGCGACATCGCGCGTGGCGGGCGCCTTGACGGCGACGACGACCAGATCCTGCTCGCCGAGCGCGGCGGGATCCGCACTCGCGGCAACCTTCACCGCATGCGTCGCATCCTTTTCGACGAGCCGCAAGCCGTGGGCATTCAGCGCATCGAGCGTCGCGCCGCGCGCCACCACGCTGACATCGCAACCCGCTTGCGCGAGCTTCACGCCGATCCAGCCGCCGATCGCGCCCGCGCCGTATATGCAAACTTTCATCGTCCGGTCCTCACGTATTCGGTTGTCGTCTTCATTGTAAAGGCCGGCTAGTGGCGCTCACGTATTTTTCAAGTCCCGCCGAGCCGATAAAAACTTCGATAAAAAAGCCTTTGCGTGCATTGAAACCTCGGCCGCCGCACCTACTTTGCATTCAAAGGCAGCGACATCTCGCGCTGTCGTCTCAACTTCCTGCTGCCGGCCCGGCCGTGCGCTATCGGAGACTGAACCATGAGTGACTTTTATTTTAGCGGCGACCTTTTTTCCGACCTCGATCGCGTGCAACGTCAGATGTCGTCGCTGTTCGGCACCGCGCCGTCGAGCATTCGTTCGAGCCGCGCCGATGCCTTCCCGCGTCTGAACATTGGCAGTACCGACGATTCGATTCAGGTCGTCGCGTTCGCGCCGGGCGTCGATCCGGCCACGCTCGATGTAACCGTCGACAAGGGCACGCTGACCATCAGCGGCGAGCGCCGCGCCGAAGCATCGGCCGAAGGGTCGCGTACCTATGCAAAAGAACGCTTCACCGGCGCATTCCGCCGCGTGATCGAACTGCCGCGCACCGCCGATGCCGACAAGGTCGAAGCGCGTTACGAGAACGGTCTGTTGACCATCACCGTCGGCAAGCGCGAAGCGTCGAAGCCGCGCGCCATCGCCATTCAATAAATTCGCTGGAGAGAACACGATGAACGACACCACTCAAATCGCTCCGCGCAGCACCGACGACGTGACGCGCAAGGCCGACGACACCACCCGCCGCCCCGCGCTCATCCCGGCGGTCGATATCGTCGAGGACACCAACGGCATCACGCTGTGGGCCGATCTGCCCGGCGTGCCGCGCGACAAGCTCGACGTCAAGGTGCACGATGCGCGCCTGTTTATCGACGCCGAATCGGTCGTCCCGACCGATTCGGCGGTGCGCGTGCATCACCGCGAAGTTCGCGCGCCGCGTTTCGCTCGCGTCTTCACGGTGAGCGACGACTTCGACACCACGAAGATCGATGCGAATCTGCAGAACGGCGTGCTCAAATTGAGCATTCCGCGACGCGAGGAAGCACGTCCGCGCCGCGTGGAAGTGCGCGCGCACTGAGTATCGGCTTCATTGCAACACGCCCGACGGCCGCGACATTCGCGGCCGTTTTTGCGTCCTGCGCCTCTATAATTCAGCGGGCAGCACTCTCCATCTGAATACATTACAAGCAAGGGACTGACGTGAAGAAGCTGTTGACGATGTTGTTGGGTTCGATGCTGGCCGTGTCGATCGGCGCGCATGCGAAGGAATGGTCCACGATCCGCTTTGGCGTGGACCCGAGTTATCCGCCTTTCGAATCGAAAGCGCCGGATGGTTCGCTGGTCGGCTTCGATATCGACGTCGGCAACGAATTGTGCCGCCGCCTCGACGCCAAATGTGTGTGGGTCGAAAATGCCTTCGACGGCATGATTCCCGGCCTCAAGTCGCGCAAGTTCGACGGCGTGCTGTCCACCATGTCGATGACACCCGCGCGCGTCAAGCAGATCGCCTTCACGAACAAGCTCTTCCATGTGCCGACACGCCTCGTCGCCAAGCGCGACGCCAAGGTGCAGCCGACGGCGGAAGGTCTCGCGGGCAAGTCGGTCGGCGTCGAACAGGGTTCGATGCAGGAAACGTACGCCAAGGCGCATTGGGGCGCCAAGGGCGTGACGGTCGTGTCCTATGCCGATCAGGATCAGGTCTACGCGGATCTGCTGTCGGGCCGTCTGGATGCATCGCTGCAAAACGCGGTGCAGGCGGAGCGCGGCTTTCTGAACACGCCGCGCGGCAAGCCATATGATTTCGCGGGCGGCGCGCTGGAAGATCCGGCGATCTTCGGGCCGGGCACGGCCATCGGCCTGCGCAAGGAAGACACCGACCTGAAGGCGAAGCTCGACGCCGCCATCGCCGCGATGATCAAGGACGGCACCTACAAGCGCATCGAGCAGAAGTATTTCGACTTCGACATCTACGGCGAGTAAGCAACGCAACGACCAACACAACGAGCAGCAAGGAGCACGCGATGACGCAACATGTCCACCCGACCGCCTCGCAAGGCTATACATCGGACGCCGACAGCTATGTGCGCGGACGGCCCGACTATCCGCCCGAACTGGCGGGCTGGCTCACGGACACGCTCGGCCTCGGGCCGGGCGCATGCGTCATCGATCTCGGCGCGGGCACCGGCAAGTTCACGCCGCGTCTCGTGCAGACGGGCGCGCGCGTGATCGCGATCGAACCGGTCGACACCATGCGCGCCAGGCTCGCCGCCACCTTGCCTGCGGTCGAGGCGCTCGCGGGCAGCGCGCAATCCATTCCGCTCGACGATGCTTCAGTCGATGCCGTCGTCTGCGCGCAGTCCTTCCACTGGTTCGCGAGCCGCGAGTCGCTCGACGAAATCCATCGCGTGCTGAAGCCGGGCGGCAAGCTTGGTCTCGTGTGGAATCTGCGCTACGCGCGCGTGCCGTGGGTCGCGCAACTCGATGCGATCGTCAATCTGCACGAGGGCGAAAGTCCGCGCTATTACACCGGCGAATGGCGACGCGCGTTTCCGCACGCGGGATTCGGCGCGCTGGAAGAGACGCACTTTTCCATCGGTCATACGGGAACGCCGGAGAACGTGATCGTCGATCGCGTGCGCTCCACGAGTTTCATTGCCGCAATGCCGGAAGCGGCGCACGAACGCATCGTCGCGGAAGTGCGCGCGCTGATCGACGCGGAACCGGCGTTGCATGGCAAGAGCGTCGTCACCGTGCCGTATGAAACGGCGGCCTTCGTCGCCATCAAACAAAACCAACAGATCAAACGAGAGATGTAAGTCGTCCGTTTCAATTCCGCGTTCGACCCGCGCGCGCAATTGAGCGATGATGCGTGAGGCTGCTTCACCGACCGATAAGCACACGACTTAGGGAGACGCGCATGGCGACACTCAAACAGATTCAGGCCAAGCTGAAGAAGCTGCAGTCGCAAACCGAATCGCTGATCGCGCAACGCGCTCAGGCCGTGCTCGACGATATCCGCGCGCTGATGGAACGCCACGGACTCACGACCGCCGATATCGATTCGCATCGGCGCCGCAAGACGCGCGCGGCCGCCAAGCCGAACGTCGCATTTCCCGCGCCTGCGGAACGCCTCGAAAACATGAAGACGCTCGCCAAGAAGGGCAAGCTGCCGGCCAAGTATCGCAATCCGAAGACGGGCGAAACATGGAGCGGCTGGGCGCGTCCGCCTGCGTGGATCGCCAATGTAAAGGACCGCAGCAAGTTTCTGATCGACGCGGAAGGCAACGAGAGCGTCGCGAAGGCGAAGAAGACGGCCGCCAAGAAAGCGCCTGCGAAAAAGGCGGCGGCGAAGAAGACCGCGGCTGCATCCGGCGCGGCGGCGAAAAAAACCGCGTCGATCGGGATAGGGGCAGGCCTCGCGGCCCGACCCCTCCCACACCACCGTGCGTACGGGTCCGTACACGGCGGTTCGGATCAGTTGATCGGCGCTGGACCGACCGACGGCAGGCCCAGCGAACGGA
>NZ_LFJJ01000189.1 GCF_001189365.1 Candidatus Burkholderia verschuerenii
TGGCATGCCTCGCCTCACATAACCTCAACTTCCCGAACCGCCCGGTGCGGACCCGCACGCCGGGTGGTGTGGCAGGGTGGTGTGGCAGGGGACCGGCCAGCTTGCTGGCCGCCCCTATGCCGATTGGGCGTTCGAAAGCCCCGCCTGCTTCGCGTTCAACTCGCGAAAATCCGCCCGCAGCACCTTCAACAACTCCCGCGCCGCGAACGACAACGCACGGTCGCGATGAATGCACAAACTCGTGCGCGACTCCGACATTTCCTTCGATTCGACCGGTATCGGCCGGAGCAGACCTTCGTTCAGTTCGCGCTGCACGGTGAGCGTCGGCATGAAGGCGATCATCGTGCCGGACATCGCCATTGCCTTGGTGAGTTCGAGCGAATTCGTCGTGATGGCCGGCTCGAACTCCGAGCGATAGCGCTGGAACGCGCGCTCGATCAACTGCCGCAAACCGAAGCTCGATTCCGCGAGTGCCATCGGCTCGTCGATCAACTGGCTGATCTTCAGTTGCGGCATATCCGCGAACGGATGATCCGGCGACACGATGCACGTCACCGGCTCCACATATTCCTCGATGTTCTGGATCTCATCGCGCGGCGGCGCGTTGAAGGTGAGGCCGATATCGGCTTCATGCTCCAGCAGTGCCGCGATGATCTGATCCGTCGACGTCGAGCGGATATGAAAGCGGATGCCCGGATAGAGCTTGCGAAACTCGCCGACCAGACGCGGCAGCCAGTCCGACACCAATCCCTCGATCACGTAGATGCGCACTTCGCCGCGCCGCAGCCCGCGCATGTCGTCGAGCGACTGGCGCGCGTTGGCGAGATCGAGCATCACGCGACGCGTCTGACGCCAGTATGTTTCGCCCGCGTTGGTCAGCGCGACGCCCGCCTTCGAGCGAAAGAACAGCACCGCATCGAGATCGGATTCGAGCTGCGCGATCTGACGGCTCACCGCCGACGGCGCGACGTGCAGCAGATCGGCCGCGCGACGAATTGAGCCTAAGCGGGCGACTTCATGGAAATAACGCAGGGCAAGCAGCTTCACGAATCGATCCACACAGTTGGACGCACGACACGGATTTGGACTGCGCCGCTCCAAACGGCGTGCATGCCAAAAGAGTGCATAGCCATTAAACGCACGTCTAGTCCTTCAAAATGGGCGTGGCGCGGGCGCATCGCCGCGCAAATGTTTGCCGCGTGAACGCCTCGGCCGCGTCTGGAGGTGTTGCGATTCCGGCAACGATAACGCTCAATTTCGGCGCTTGTCGGAGCAATATGGCGTCCCTAACCTGTGCCTCAGAGATACGGGACGCGCATCGCACGAACATCAGAACGCGATGCGTCCTTCGACCGGATGATGGGGATCGAGATGGCGCAGCGAGGATGCTTTGCCCGGCAACACGAGTTGATCGATGAAGGCTTCGTCTTCGGCAGTGTAGTCGCGCGGCGCGGGATTCATGTAGTCGTCCCACTGCGCTTCGGTGCGCGGGCCGCAGATCACCGACGCGACGCGTCGATTGGCAAGCACCCATTGCGTCGCGAGCGCGCTGGCCGTGGTGCCGATGCGTTCCGCGTAAGCGGCCAGTTCGCGCGCCACGACGAGCGATTCCTCGCGCCATTCGGCCTGCAGCATGCTGCGGATCGGCGCGGCCCGCGCGCGTGTCGGCGCCGGGTTCGACGCCGGGCGCGTACTTGCCGGTGAGAATGCCGCGCGCGAGCGGGCTGTACGTCACCACGCCGACGCCGTAATGGGCTGCCGCGGGCAGATGCTCGACCTCGGCTTCGCGATTGACGATGTTGTAGAGCGGCTGCGTCGCAGCCGGGCGATCGATGCCGGCTTCATCGGCGAGACGGCAGGTCTCCGCGAGACGCCAGGCCTTGAAGTTCGACACGCCGAAATAGCGCACCTTGCCCTGACGGACGAGATCGGCGAACGCGCGCACCATCTCGCCGAGCGGCGCGTTGAAGTCCGCGCGATGCACGTAGAGCAGATCGATGTAATCGGTGCCGAGGCGCGCGAGGCTGTCTTCGACCGCGCGCATGATCCACTTGCGCGACATGCCTTGCTCGTTGGGACGCGCGCCCATCGGATTGCCGACCTTGGTGGCGACGACCCAGTCATCGCGATGACCCGCGATCGCGCCGCCGACCACGCGCTCCGATTCGCCCGCGTGATACATGTCCGCCGTGTCGATGAAGTTGACGCCCTGATCGTGCGCCTTCGCGACGATGCGTCGCGCGGTGGCGACATCGGTCTGGCCGCCGAACATCATCGCGCCGAGACAGATGGTCGAGACTTGCAGGCCGGTGTTGCCGAGATACGTGTAAGACATGGCGATTCCTTGATTCATCGGTTGAGGTGTGTGCACTTTAAGCACTCGAAAACCGCTTCTCCAAGCAAAAAAAGCAACACGACATCTCACTCCAAAAGATCGGAGCGCTGAGTCCAAACCCGGCGAATAAACGTGTGTCAATGTAGTAGTGCAGATCAACATCAACGAACGGAAAGTCATTCAAGTCATGAACGAACATATTCATCCCAAAGGCTGGACCACTTCTTTCACGCATCTGTCGTGGGGCGTCAAGGCCGATAAAGCCGTCTATGTCGCTGGCATGCTCTCGACCGATCCGGTCACGGGCGTGATCACCGGTCACGGCGATATCACCGCGCAGACGCGTCAGGTGATCGAGAACATCAAGGTCGTGCTGGAAGCGGCGGGCGCGACGCTCGAAGACGTCACGATGAACCACATTTTTATTCGCGACATGACCCACTACACGGAGATGAACAACGTCTACATGGAGTATTTCAAGGAGCCGCGTCCGGCGCGCTTCTGCGTGAAGCTGGAGATGGTGAAACCCGAGTTCCTCGTCGAGATCGCGACGGTCGCGCATATCAGCTAAGCGCCTTTATCCACTCAAGCCAGAAGAACAGTATGCCCAGCGCACGAATCAACGGAGTCGATCTGCACTACGAGATCCACGGATCGGGTCCGCTGCTTTACTTGATCTCCGGTCTCGGCGGCAGCGCGCTTCTGGGAGCCGAACCTCGCGGCGCTCGCGCGCGATTACACCGTCGTGCTGCACGATCAGCGCGGCACGGATCGCAGCGAACGGCCCGAGACCGCGTATTCCGTCGAACTGCTCGCCGATGACGTGCTCGCGCTGATGGACCATCTCGGTCATGCGAGCGCGCGCTTCGTCGGACATTCGACGGGCGGCGCGATCTGTCAGGTGCTCGCGACCAAAACGCCCGAGCGCGTCGAAGCGATGGTGCTGTATGCCTCGTGGCTCGCGACCGATGCGCACTTCAGCTGGTGCTTCAAGCTGCTTCGCCATGTGCTCGACGGCGCGGGTCGCGAGGCGTATGCGCACGGCAACATCCTGTTCATGTATCCCGCGTGGTACGTGCGGACAACGCCGACGCGCTCGAAGCGGAAGCGCGCGGCGCGGCTGAGATGGCGCAGCCGTATGCGGTAGTGACGGCGCGTATCGATGCGATTCTCGCGTTCGACTGGCTGAAGCATTTGCCTGCCGTGACGACGCCGACGCTGATCGTCTGCGCGGCCGACGACATCCTCACGCCGCCGTATCAGTCGAAGCGGCTGGCGAAGGCGATCGCGGGCAGCAGGCTCGAAGTGCTCGCGACGGGCGGGCATAGCTGTTCGCGCGTGGTGCCGGACGAGTTCAATGCGCTGGTCGCGGATTTCTTCGCGACTGCCGCGGCCTGAACGAAGGAAGGGAAACATCGTGCTCGATATCGCTCACTTCGACGCCGCGCAGTTGCCCGAAGCGTCACGCGTGACCGGCTGGAAGCGCTTCGTCGAAGACCTGAACTGGGAACTTGCGCCGCGCGATCCATCGTCGGAAACGCTCGTGCGGGCGCGGCGCTGGCGTGCGCCGGGCGGCTTCGAGATGGTGAACGTGCGCATCGACGCGCACACCATCACGACCGAGGACCGGCGACGCCACAACGAATACTGGCTCGCGTATGTGCTCGAAGGTTCGGCGCGCGTGCGGGCTCAGAGCGAATCGATCGCGCTGGAACAGGGCGATATGGTGTTCGGGCCGATCGGTCATCGTCTCGTGTTCGATGCGCCGGATGCGCTCACGCTCGAATTCGTGCAGTTGCCGCGTTCGGGCCGCGTGCCGCGCTTTCTGGCGTCGGCGGCGTTGAAGCCGGTGCAATCGGTGCGCGCGGATAGCGGTGCGGCGCGCATGCTCGCCACGCTTATCGAGACCTTCGCGAAAGCGTGCGATGCGATGAGCGAGGCGGAAGTGCGCGCCATCGAGTTGTCGATTTCCGAATTCTTTATCGCAGCGCTGGCGGCGTCGCCGGATCGACGCGACATGACGGCGAGCCGAGCGGTGTTGCTGAGCCGCGCGCACGAAGCGATCGACCGGCAGTTGCGCGATGCGGGCATTTAGCCCGCGAGCGTCGCGCCGCTGCTGTCGATTTCGCCGCGCTATTTGCAGAAGATCCTCAACGAAGGCGGCGAGGCATTCAACCTCTACGTGCGACGTCGCAGGCTCGAAAGCGCGTATGAGGAACTGATGAACCCGGTGTATTTCCGCGAAAGCATTTCCGAAGTGTGCTTTCGCTGGGGCTTCAACGATTCGGCGTATTTCAGTCGGGTCTTCAAGAGTCACTTCGGCATTGCGCCGTCGCAACATCGCGACAACTGGAAGCGTCACGACGCGAGTTGTTCGCGCGGCAACGTGACTGCATCACATGAATCGCTTTAGAGAATAGGCATGAACACGATTTCCAACGCCACGCTTAATGTACTGCGCGAAACGCGCGCGGCAATGGCGACAGCATCGGCCGATATAAAGCCCGCGCTTGCCAACGCATGGGCCAATGTCGCCGCGCCCGTCGCCATCGTCACGATGCGCGATGCGCAAGGCAAGTGCCACGCAACGACCGTCACCGCGTTCACGTCGATTTCGTTCGACCCGCCCGTGCTGATGATCGCGCTTGCGCATGCATCGAGCTTTCTCGCACGCGTCGATGAAGACAGTCGTATCGCGCTGTCCGTGCTCGAAAGCGGTCAGCAGCATGTGGTGGCCGCGTGCGCCGTGAAGTCGGAGGACCGCTTGCGCGATGTGATCACCATAGACGAAGGCTTCGGTCCCGTCGTGAGCGATGCATCGGCGTGCTTCGGTTGCACGATCAATCGCATGGTGGACGCGGGCGATCACAAGCTCGTGTTCGCGGATATCGAAACCGTGTCGAGCGCGCAGGAATCGCACGGCCTGCTTTATTGGCAACGGCGCTTCGGCTTCTCGACGCCCGTCAACGCCTGATTATTCATTTTTCCACTTCGAGGTCATAAGACGTGAAATCCCACGCTATCTTTACTCGCTTTATCAGGCAAGCCGCCTTTGCGTTCGTCGCTGCTGCTGCTGGTCTCGCAAGCGCACAGGCCGCCGAACCGCTCACGACCGTGCGTTTCGCACTCGACTGGACGCCGAACACGGATCACACCGGCCTGTTCGTCGCGATCGACAATGGCTATTTCAAGGACGCGGGCATCGACGTGAAGGTGCTGCCGTATAACCAGACCTCGCCCGATGCGCTGGTGAGCGCGGGCGTCGCCGATTTCGGCACGACGTTTCAGGACGCGGTGACGTTTTCCATTGCGGCTGGCGCGAAGGTGAAGTCGGTACGCGATCGATCAGCACTGGGCGTCGTCGATCGGCGTGCTCGCGAGCCGCGACGATTTGAAGAGCCCGAAGGATCTCGACGGCAAGAAGTTCGGCGGCGTCGGCACGCCGGGCGAGCGCGCCATCATCTCGCAGGTCATCAAGAATGCGGGCGGGAAGGGCGACTTCAAGCTGATCACGCTGCGTTCTTCGTATATCGAGGCGCTCAAGCAGGGCAGCATCGATTTCGCGTTGCCATATATGGCGTGGGAAGGGCTCGAAGCGAAGCGCGCTGGCAAGCCGGTGAAGTACTTCAAGTACACAGACTACGGCTTCCCCGATGCGTATGCGGTGATCGTCGTGTCGAATCCGGCCTGGCTCAAGTCGCACGACGCGCTGGCGCACAAGTTCGTCGGCGCGTTGCAGAAGGGTTATGAGTTCGCGGTCGCGCATCCGGAGGATGCGGCGCAATCGCTGATCAAGCTCAATCCGTCGGCGTTTCAGGATAAGGACTTCGTGGTCGAAAGCCAGAGGCTGTTGAGCCCCGACTATCGCGATGCTCAAGGCAAGGTGGGTCCGCAGACGGTCGCGCAATGGGCGGGTCTGTCCGGCTTCCTGTTCAAGAAAGGCTTGCTTTCCGGTCCCGACGGCAAACCGCTCAAGACGGAACCGAACTGGTCGGATTATTTCACGAACGACTATCTGACCAAAAACTAGTAGTGTATCGGATTCCTAAGTGTTGAGAGGTTTTCTCATGCGTGAACTCACATCGTCTGCGCCGCCCGGAATGGGTTCATCCGTCAGCGATGACGACGCCGAAAACATGACCGGCGTCGCATCGCCGGTCAAGGTCAAGCGCGCGCCCAAGGGCGAGCCGATGCGCGAGATGCTGGTGCAGATCGCGCCGCCCGTGGTGATCGTCGTCGTGCTGCTGTTCATCTGGGAGGCGGCAGTGCGCATCACGGGCGTCGCGCCCGAGATTCTGCCCGCGCCGTCGCGCGTGATCGAAGCGGGCTGGGTCGCGCGCGACGATCTGTGGGACAACACGCTGCCGACGCTGTATGTCACGCTGATCGGCTTTTCGGTATCGCTGGTGATCGGCTGGTCGCTGGCCGTCGCCATCGATTTTTCGGCGTGGCTCAGGCGCGGATTGATGCCGCTGCTGGTTGCATCGCAGACCATTCCGGTCATCGCGATCGCGCCGCTCGTGATCATCTGGTTCGGCTTCGGGCTGTTTCCGAAAGTGCTGGTGATCGCGCTCGTCACGTTCTTTCCGGTGACGGTCGGTCTGGTCGAAGGCTTCGATTCGGCGGATCGCGAGTCGGCCAATCTGGTGAAGAGCATGGGTGGCAATCGCTGGAAGCTGTTCTGCTATGTGCGATTGCCGTCGGCGTTGCCGTCGTTCTTTACCGCGCTGCGCATCAGCATCACCTATGCGGTGACGGGCGCGATCTTCGCTGAATACGTGGGCGCGGAGTTCGGACTGGGCATCTATATGGGCATGCAGAAAAACGCCTTTCGCACGGACCTCGTGCTTGCCTCGGTGATCGTCACGGCGATCCTGAGCGTGGCGCTGTTCTGCCTCACGTATCTGCTCGAATATGCGATCGTGCCGTGGCATGTGAAGGCACGCCGCCGCGGCAAATGACCTCGCCAAACAGGAGCTTTTCATGAGCCTCAACAAGATCGAATTGCTCAACGTGCGCAAGTCGTTCGCGCTCGGCAAGGGCGTGAAGCGCGACGTGGTCGGCGATGTGTCGTTTCGCGCCGCGCCCGGCGAATTCGTCTCGGTGATCGGGCCGTCGGGCTGCGGCAAGAGCACGGTGTTCAATATCATGGCCGGGCTCGAGCCGCCATCGAGCGGACATGTGCTCGTCGATGGCCGCGATCGCACCGGCGATTGCACGCCGTTCGCCTATAGACCTGCTTTTTCCGTGGCGTTCGATTCTCGACAACACGGCGCTCGGACTCGAACTCGCCGGCATCAAGCGCCGGGACGCGCGCGAAAAGGCGCGCGAGTTGTTCGCCGCGTTCGGGCTCGCGGGCTTCGAAGACAACCTGCCGTTCGAACTGTCGGGCGGCATGCGCCAGCGTGCGGCGTTTCTGCGCACCGTCGTGCTGGGCCGCGAGATTCTGCTGCTCGACGAACCGTTCGGCGCGCTCGATTCGCTGACCCGCATCGAGATGCAAAACTGGCTGCAAGGCGTGTGGGCCGAACACGCGTGGACGGCGGTGATGATCACGCACGATATCCACGAAGCGATTTTTCTGTCGGATCGCGTCGTCGTGCTTGGCGCGCGGCCCACCAGCGTGCGGCTCGATCTGAAGATCGATTTGCCGCGTCCGCGCACGCTGGCGATGTCGGCATCGCAGGAATTCGCGCGTTACGAGGAGCAGTTGCTCGACGCGCTGCACGACGAATCGCGCAAGGCGTTGAGCGCAAATGCGCTCACTGCCGCATAAAGGTACGGCTATCAAATTTAGCAAGGAAAGACGATGAACGCAGAACTCAAGGAACGGTGCAGCGTCGAACTCGGCGTGTTTCTTCCCGTCGGCAACGGTGGATGGATCACGTCGACGACCAGCCCGCAATTACCCGCGACCTACGACTACAACAAGGCAGTCACGCTGCTCGCGGAAGAACTCGGTTTCGACTTCGCGCTGAGCATGGCGAAATGGCGCGGCTACGGCGGCCCGAGCCAGCATTGGGATATCACGCTCGAATCGCTCTCCACGATGTCCGCGCTCGCCGAAGCCACCTCGCGCATTCAGGTCTGGGGCACCGTGCATACGATGGTGTTCCATCCTGCCGTCGTCGCGAAGATGTCGGCGGTGATCGATCAGATTTTGAAAGGGCGCTTCGGCCTGAATATCGTCGCGGGATCGAATCCTTACGATCAAGGGCAGATGGGTTTGTGGCGCGATCTCGATCATGCGGGCCGCTATGCCTTTGCCGAGGAATGGCTCACGGTACTCAAGCGGCTGTGGACCGAGGATCGCGTGAATCACAAGGGCGAGCATTTCACGCTGGAAGATTGCATGTCGAATCCGAAGCCTTCGGTCATGCCGCCGATCATCTGCGCGGGCGGTTCGGATACGGGCTTTCGCTTTACGATTCGCAATTGCACCGCGAGCTTTCTGCTGGGCAGCGACAAGGACGATTTCATCAAGATCGGCCGACGCGCAAAGGAACTCGCGGCGGAAGTCGGCAAGCACGATTTCAAGACCTACGGGCTCTTTACCATCGTGCCGGGCGAGACGGATGCGATCGCGCAGGAACGCGTCGATTACTTCAATTCGGGCGTGGACACCGAAGCGCTCGATAACCAGACGCGCGAATATTCCGGCGACAAGAGCCTCGCGCAGAACACAATGGCCAAGCGCTTTATCGCGCAGGGCAATGCGGCGCAATCGCTGACGCCTGCCGCAATCGTTGGCTCGCCGCAGACGATCGGCGCGAAGCTCGCGCATATCGTGAAGGGCGCGGATCTCGATGGCATCACCGTGATCGTGCCGGATTTTATCGACGATTTGCGTACCATCGGTACATCGGTGGTCGATGCGCTCGCCGAAAGCGGTCTGAGAACCAACGCACTCGATGTTCGCGGAGTCCACGCATGAACGCACGATACGTCAATCCCCAAGGCCTCAAGACGCAAAGCTACTACACGCATGGCATCGTGCGCGAAGGCACGCCGGTGTTTCTGACGGGACAAGTCGCGTGCGATGCGGACGGTCAACTCGTCGGCGCGGGCGATATCGACGCGCAAATGGCGCAGATCTAGAAGAACATCGCAACGGCCGTCAGCGCGCTCGGCGCGACGCTGGAAGATATCGTCAAGATCGTCACGTTCTCGACTTCGCGCGACTGGCTGCCTGCGATTCACGCCGAACGCAGCAAGCATTTCGAAGCGGGGCGTTTTCCGGCAAGCACATTCGTGCTGGTCGGCGGACTGGTCGATCCGGAGATGTTGGTGGAGATCGACGTCACGGTCATGGTGCCTAAAGCGTGATGTTGCGGCGGATCGCAAGCGAGCGCGATCCGCCACGTTCAAATTAAACGCCTTACACAAGCGTCAACTTGACGTCGATGTTATTGCGCGTCGCGTTCGAATAAGGGCACACCACATGCGCCTTGTCGACCAGCGCCTGTGCTTCCGCGCGATCCATGCCCGGCAGCGCGATCTTCAATTCGACTTCGATGCCGAAGCCGTTCGGAATCTGGCCGATGCCCACGCTGCCATCCACGGCGAGATCCTTCGGGAGATTGATCTTGTCGCGCGCGCTGACGAACTTCATCGCGCCGATGAAGCAGGCGCTATATCCCGCCGCGAAAAGTTGTTCGGGATTGGTGCCGTCGCCGCCACCGCCGCCGAGTTCCTTTGGCGTGGTCAGTTGCAGATCGAGTTTGCTGTCGGGGATCGTCGCGCGTCCGTCGCGGCCGCCGGTGACGTGGGCATGTGCGGTGTACAGGACTTTTTCGATCGACATTCGAACCTCCTTCATTATGTGGGTAGGTGACGATTTCACGATGCGGCACCCCGCGTCGTAAAGCACCGCGTATAAGCATAATCAAATGCCCGCCGCAGCGTTCGCGATGCGATTTAAGCAAACGCTGCGCCTTGAGCATCGTCGTGCATTGTTCGTCAAATCCCGCCAGTCAATTCGCGACGAGCCGCTTTATCGCGTCCTGCAAGGTGACTACATTCTTCACAACGCGGCCCGCTTCGAAACCGAGGGCGGCCAAGTCTGAATCAAGTCAAACTTCGATAAGGAAACGGTCATGAGCAAACTCACAGGCAAAGTCGCCGTCGTCACGGGCGCATCGAAAGGTATCGGCGCGGGCATCGCGAAAGCGCTGGCGGCCGAAGGCGCATCGGTAGTCGTCAACTATGCGAGCAGCAAGGCGGGCGCGGACAAGGTCGTCGCGGATATCGTCGCGAACAACGGCAAGGCGGTTGCAGTGGGCGGCAATGTATCGAAAGCGGCGGATTCGCAAGGTATTGTCGATGCGGCAGTCGAAACCTTCGGCCGGCTCGATATCCTCGTGAATAATTCAGGCGTGTACGAATTCGCGGCGCTGGAAGAAGTGACCGAGGAAAGCTTTCATCGGCAATTCAATATCAACGTGCTAGGTCCTGTTTACATTTAAGAGCGGCCCGAGCAGACACGATGGAGACAAAGGTGAGGTAGCTGTGGGCGAGTTTGTCATATCGAGTGGCGACGCGACGAAAATGCTTGATACGCTTAAAGAAGCG
>NZ_LFJJ01000190.1 GCF_001189365.1 Candidatus Burkholderia verschuerenii
TTCTTTAAGCGTATCAAGCATTTTCGTCGCGTCGCCACTCGATATGACAAACTCGCCCACAGCTACCTCACCTTTGTCTCCATCGTGTCTGCCTTCGGGCCGCTCTTAAATGTGAACAGGACCTAGGCCTTCGCCCCATCAGGCTGGACAGGGGAATTGCACCCCCAAGCTGTTGCGCATGCTCGGCGCACAAAACAAAGGCCGAGGTAAAAGGTAAAACTAGAAAAGAGGAATCGAAGTGCCGCAATCCCGGAGATGGACCACCGCGCCGCAAGCTCGCGCCCAAGCTCGAACAGCCACCGCGCGCCTGCGCAACCTGACACTGATCACGGCAGCGGCCGCACTGCTAGGCGCTTGCGCGACCCGCCCACCCGCGACGGCCTTCGATCGCGACATCACGCACGCGCTGCCCGCCGATACGGCCACGCCCCTCTCGAGCGCCCTCGCGCCGCTCGAAAAGCGCCATCCCGATGAATCGGGCCTGCGCCTGCTGCCCACCGGCACCGATGCGCTGCAAGCCCGCATCGCGCTGGCCCGCGCCGCGACGAAGACGCTCGACATGCAGTACTACATCGCCAACGAGGACAATTCCGGCAAGCTGCTGCTCGCCGCCGCGCTCTATGCAGCCGATCGCGGCGTGCGCGTGCGCATGCTCGTCGACGATCTGAACTTCAAGGACATCGACCGCATCATGGCGGCGCTGAACTCGCATCAGAACATCGAGATTCGCGTGTTCAATCCGTTCGGCAGCGCGCAACGCAGCCTCTCCGAGCGCACGCAGAACGTGTTCTCCCACGTCGATCACTTCACGCGCCGCATGCACAACAAGGCGATGATCACGGATAACCAGATCGCCATCGTCGGCGGACGCAATCTCGGTGACGAATACTTCAGCGCCAGCCCGACGCTGCAATTCCGCGATCTCGACGTGTTCTGCGCCGGTCCGATCACGCAGAAAATTTCCGCGAGCTTCGACGAATACTGGAACAGCACGATCTCGTACCCGCTGCGCGCGCTGAACAAGCAAAAATTCGATGCCTCCGAACTCGACAAAACGCGCGACGATCTGCGCGCCCACTGGCGCGCGCAGGCCGATCCGCTGAACGCGCGTCCGCTCAACGCGACGCCGCTCGCGCAGCAGATTGCGCGCGACGAACTCGGCCTCACGTGGGCATCGACGGAATTTTGGGCCGACAAGCCGACCAAAATCTCGAATCCGACCGACGACTACAAAAGCCCGCCGATGGAGCGCCTGGCCGCGCTGCTGAAGGAAGCGCAGCGCGAATTCCTGATCCTGTCGCCCTATTTCGTGCCGCACGATGCCGGCGTGAAGGCGCTCGGCGAGCTGACGAAGCGTCATATGCACGTCGCCGTGCTGACCAACTCGCTCGCCGCCACCGATGCCGTCGCCGTGCAGGCGGGCTACGGGCCGTATCGCGTGCCGTTGTTGCGCGAGGGCGTCGAACTGTACGAATTCAAGCCGATGCAGACCGAAGGCGAAGGCCGTCCGACCGCCGGCCTGTTCGGCTCGAAATCGCGCGCGAGCCTGCACGCCAAGGCGTATGTGATCGATCGGAGTATCCTCGTTATCGGCTCGATGAATCTCGATCCGCGTTCGGCGCTGCTCAACACCGAACTCGCGCTCGTGATCCACAGCAAGCCGATCGCGGAACAGGCCGCCGGGCTGTTCGACCGCGCCGCATCGCCGGGGGCGAGCTGGCGCGTCGAACTTGCGAGCCAGGCGGTGTCCGATGCGCTCCGGCGCGCGGGCGCACCGCAATCCGGCCTCGTCTGGACGACCGAGGAAAACGGCGCGACCGTCACCTACGACTACGATCCCGAGGCCCGCTTCTACCGCAACCTGATGACGGGCATCTTCACCATCCTGCCCGTCGACAAGCAGCTCTGACCCGACGCAGCGGCACGCTGCGCACTCATCTCGACGAGGACTTCGGAACATGGCAAACGATTCAACGCGCAGCAAGGCAGGCGACGTACGCATGGAGAAAGACACGTTCGGCGAAATCGCCGTGCCAAACGACAAGCTCTGGGGCGCGCAGACGCAGCGCTCGCTGCAGAACTTCAAGATCTCGACGGAAAAGCAGTCGCCCGAACTGATCAACGCGCTCGCGGTCGTCAAGCACGCCGCCGCCGATGTGAACCAGGGCCTGAAGCAGCTCGACGCCAAGAAGGCGCAGGCGATCATGCAGGCCGCGCAGGAAATCATCGACGGCAAGCATCCGGACGAGTTTCCGCTGGCCGTGTGGCAGACCGGCTCGGGCACGCAGACCAACATGAACCTGAACGAGGTGATCGCCAATCGCGCGAGCGAGTTGCTCGGCGGCTCGCGCGGCGAAGAGCGTCTCGTGCATCCGAACGACGACGTGAATCGCGGCCAGTCGTCGAACGACGTGTTTCCGACCGCGATGCACGTCGCGGCGGCGGTCGCGATCGTCAAGCATCCGATTCCGTCGCTCAAAACGCTGCGCGATACGCTCGACAAGAAGGCCAAGGCGTTCGACAAGATCGTGAAAATCGGCCGCACGCATTTGCAGGACGCGACGCCGCTCACGCTCGGACAGGAGTTTTCGGGTTACGTCGCGCAACTCGAGCAAGGCATCCGGCATGTCGAGGCGACGCTGCCGCATCTGTATCAGCTCGCGCAGGGCGGCACGGCGGTCGGCACGGGCCTGAACGCGCATCCCGAATTCGCGACGAAGGTCGCGCAGGCGATCGGCAAGCTGACCGGCCTGCCCTTCGAAACCGCGCCGAACAAGTTCGAAGTGATGGCCGCCGCCGATGCGCTGGTCGCCGCGCACGGCGCGCTGAAAACCGTCGCCGCCGGCATGATGAAGATCGCCAACGATATCCGCTGGCTCGCGAGCGGTCCGCGCTGCGGCCTCGGCGAACTGTCGATTCCGGAGAACGAACCGGGCAGCTCGATCATGCCGGGCAAGGTCAATCCGACGCAATCCGAAGCCGTCACGATGCTCTGCTGTCAGGTCTTCGGCAACGACGTCGCGGTGAACTTCGGCGGCGCGAGCGGTAACTTCGAACTGAACGTGTTCCGCCCGATGATCACGCACAACGTGCTGCAATCGGCGCGGCTGCTGGCGGACGGCGCGCTGAGTTTCAACGACAACTGCGCGGTGGGCATTGAGCCGAACGAGTCGCGCATCGACAGCCTGCTGAACGAATCGCTGATGCTGGTGACGGCGCTCAATCCGCATATCGGCTACGACAAGGCCGCGCAGATCGCGAAGAAGGCGCACAAGGAAGGCACGACGCTGAAGGCGTCCGCGCTGGCGCTGGGCCATGTGACCGAGCAGCAGTTCGACGAGTGGGTGAAACCTGGGGAGATGGTGGGAAGGAAGTAGACCCGGAAAAAGCCGCTTCAAAGCGGCTTTTTTTAACGGCGCAGGATCAAACCTTCCCCGCCGCCACCTCTTCCGGCTTCAGCTCGACGATCGCATCGAGCGCGTCCTTCACGTCCATCGCGTAGCGGGCCAGACGCCGTTCCTCTTCCGTTTCCGGCATGAACGGCGGGACGGGCGTCGGCGGGCCGGTTTCGTCGACGGCGACGAAGACCATCAGGCAGTCGGTCGTCTGCTGCAATTCGCCGACTTTCGGATCGCCCGCGTGGACGGAAATGTGGATGTGCATGCTGGTTGCGGCCCGTCGCGACCACGCGGGCGCGCAACTCGACCAGATTGCCGACCAGAATCGGCCGCCGGAAACGGATGTTGCCGACGCTCACCGTGACCGCGTATCGGCCGGACCACATCGCGGCGCAGGCGTAGGCGGTTTCGTCGATCCATTTCATCAGCGCGCCGCCGTGCACCTTGCCGCCGAAGTTCACCGATGTCGGCTCGGCGAGAAAACGGAACGTGGTCTCGGCGCGACTTTTCGGCGTCGCCGGAATGGGAGGGGAAGTGAGCGTATCCATAGGGTCTTTATCGTTGCGCGCTCAAGGCCCAAGCGCGATGTCGGGATTATAAAGACCCCAAAATCCGCTAGTTGCGCACCGTGACGCCCTGATCGATGGTGCCGTACATCGTGATGCCGCCGCCGCCCGACGATGACGACGGCGCGCCCGCACAGCCCGCACACAGCACCAGGCAGCCGATCGCGGCCGCGAAAATGAGCCTGACCATACGTGTTTCCCTGCTGACGTCGAAACCTTCATTCTAGTCCGCGAGGGCGCGCATCGACATTTCGGCTTGCGGTGAAACATCGGTTGCAAAGCCGCGCTAGAGTGGGCATATCGATCACCTCGCTCAGCCGGAACCCGCCATGACCACGCTCCTCGACGAAGCCGATTCCCGCGCCCGCCACTTTCCCGGTCTGTCGCGCATCGGCGCGCTGCTCGCCGATCCGGGCCGCGCCGCCATGCTCTGGTCGCTGATGGACGGCACCGCCCGTCCCGCCGGCGAACTGACGATGATCGCGGGATTGTCGCCATCGGCAGCAAGCGGCCATCTCGCGCGGCTCACCGAAGGCGGATTGCTCGCGCTCGAAGTCAGCGGACGGCATCGCTATTACCGGATCGCCACGCCCGATATCGCCGCCGCCATCGAAGCGCTCGCCAACCTCGCCCGCGCCAGCGCGCCGCAGCGCCAGCCCGAGCGTCCGCCGAGCGCGGTGCCGCTGGAAATGCGCTACGCCCGCACCTGTTACGACCATCTGGCGGGCGAACTGGCCGTGCGCGTCTTCGACGGCATGATCACGCGCAACTGGCTGGCGCTCGCCGACGGTCAACCCGATCGCCAAGGCGCAACGGCGCTCGACGCCACGCAGGAAGGCGCGCAAGCTTTCGCGGAACTGGGCATCGACATGAAGGCGCAGCGCGCGCGACGGCGGCGCTTCGCGTGTACGTGCATCGACTGGAGCGAACGGCGGCCGCATCTCGGCGGCGCGCTCGGCGCGGCGTTCCTCGAAGCGTGCGAAACGCATGGCTGGATCGAGCAGACGGCGAAGCGTCGCGTGTTGCGCGTGACGCCTGCGGGCCGCACGCATTTCGAGCGCTTCTTGTCGGGAAGATAAGCGCATTGCATCGCCGGACGATGGACTCGGCAAAGCTTTGTTAAGCGCACCTCGCAGCGGTTACAAACCACATCGCCCGGATACACGCGCCGGGGATACATTGATCCGGAGGCCGTGCGTATCGACGATTACGCCAAAAAACTACCCGCGCGCAGCCGCCGGAGAACACGATGAAGCTCACCACCGTCGCCGCCGCGACGCTCTGCGCCTGCACGCTGCTTTCGATGCAGACCATCAACGCGCGCGCCCAGACGCCGCCCGGGGTGGCGGCGCAGGCCTCCGCTTCCCCAGCCGATGAACAGGGCGATCCGCCGGGACGCGTCACGCGTCTGAACTACACGGCGGGCACCGTCACGACGGAGCCGGCGGGCGCGTCGGACTGGAGCTACGCGCAGATCAATCGTCCGCTGACGAGCGGCGATCAGCTCTGGAACGATGCCGGCGCGCGCTCGGAACTGCATATCGGCTCAACGGCGGTGCGGCTGGGTGCATCGACCGCGCTGTCGATCCTCACGCTCGACGACGCCACCGCGCAACTCAAGGTCTCGCAAGGCACGCTGTCGATGCGCGCGCGATATCGCGCCCGGCACGCAATACGAGATCGACACGCCCAACACCGCGCTCGCCATGACGACGCCCGGCGATGTTCGCGTGGACGTCGCGCCGGATGGCCGCGCGACCACCGTCACGGTGCGCAGCGGCGCGCTCACGGCCTACGGCGACGGCGGCTCGACGCAGTTGTCGCCCGGTCAGCAGATCACCTTCGAGTGGACCAACCTCCAGCAGGCCAGCGCCAATGCCGCGCCCGCGCCAGACGCGTTCGATCAATGGGCCGCGAGCCGCGACGCCGCCGAGGATCGCTCGATTTCCGCGCGCTACGTGTCGCGCGATATCCCCGGTTATCAGGATCTCGATGCCAACGGGACCTGGCGCAACGATCCGTCCTACGGCGCGATCTGGACGCCGAATTCGGTGCCGGCGGACTGGGCGCCGTATCGGCAAGGCCATTGGGCGTGGCAGGCGCCGTGGGGCTGGATCGACGATGCGCCGTGGGGTTTCGCGCCGTATCACTATGGCCGCTGGGCGTACGTCGGCTCGCAATGGGCGTGGGTGCCCGGCCCGATGACTGACGACGACGCCCCGCCCGCCTATGCGCCCGCGCTGGTCGGTTTCGTCGGCGACGGCGGCAGCGATGTCGACTGGAACGTGGCGCTGACGGTGGGCGGCGTGGCGACTGCGGGCATCGCGTGGTTCGCGCTCGGGCCGGGCGAGCCGTGGCATCCGCATTACGGCGGCTGGAGTCCGCGTTACTACGATCATGTGAATCACTATGTGCATGTCGACCGGTCGATCGGCATTCACAACACGTACATCAACTATCGCGCGCCGCGCGGATTGAAGGCGCTGCCCGCGACGGCGTTCGTTCGCGGCCAGCACGCCGGACGTCAGCCGTATGCGGTCGATCCGTCGCGCTGGCGCAATCCGCGCTTTTTCGCGGGCGCGCCGGGCATCGCGCCGACGCGCGACAGCTTCGCGCCGGGTGCGCGTCGCGCGGATTATCGGCCGCCGATGGGTGGCTTCGCGCGTCCGGTGGTGGCCACGCGTGCGCCGGTTGCGCCGCCCGCCTTCCACGACACGCTCGCCCAGCAAGTCGGACAAGCGCGCGACAACCACGCCGGCGGCCTGCCGCGCGCGATCATGCCGAGCCCGCAGCAGCAGCGATTCCGTCAGCAGGGCGTCGACAACGTGCATCTGGTCGCGACGCATGGACCGGCGCGATCGGTGATTTCGCCACATGGTCCGGGTGCCGCGCCGGGTGCGCCGATGGCGGGCGATCAGATGCGTGGAGGCGGTGTGCCGCGTCAGTTCTCGCAAAGCGCGCCTGGGATGCCACCGCAAGGCAACGGCGTGCCGCGTCCGCCGCAGGCTGCGCAAGCGATGCCGCGTCCCCGCGATGTCAAACCAGCAGCCGACGCACGCACCGCGTCAATTCACCCAAAACGCGCCCGCGATGCCGCCGCAAGCGCCGTAAGCAGCGCAAGCCGGCGGCGAACCGCGTGTGTATCGCGGGCCAGAGACGTCGCCGGTGCATCTGCAGACGAATGAGCCGCGCGTGCCGCATCAGGCGTTCGCGGGCAACGCATCGCCGCAGGTCGCGCACGGCGGACCGCCGCAGCCGAACAACCCGCCGCGCATGGAACGCAACACGCCGCCGATGCCGATGCAGACCGCGCAGCCTCGCGCGCCTGCGCCCATGCCTCAGCAAAACGCCATGCCGCACATAGAACGCGGCGCGCCGCAGCAAGCACCGCAGCACGCCTCGCCGCAACCCGGATTCGCGCAGCCGCATGGACAGGCGTTCCAGCAGGCGCGCGTCGAACCGCCTCGTCAGCCAGCCGATGCCCGCGCAGCAACCGCATCGCGAGATGCCCGCGCCGCGCATGCAGGAAGCGCCGCGCCCGCAGCCTCAGCAAATACGTCAGGCGCCACCTCCGCAACAACCTCAGCAGGCGCAACAACCGCACGGCAATGGCGGCGGCGGAAACGAGCACCATCGCGGGTAATCGGCGCGATAAAACCCGAAAGCTGTAAAAACGACAACGCGCGGTCGGAGCCGCGCGTTTCGTATTTGAACCAGAAAGAGGTGATCGGCTAAACGGCCATCGGCGCGGTCAGCGCTTCGTGATACCGATATCCTTCAAGCGCGAAATCCGTCGGCTCGACCTTCTCCAGCCACTCCGGCTCATACCGTTTGGTCACCGAATAGTCCGGCACGCGATCCGAGATGATCAGCTGCGGGCTCGGAAACGGCTCGCGCTTCAGCTGCTCCTGCAGCATGTCGAGCTGGTTCTCGTAGATATGCGTATCGCCGATAAAGTACGTGAACCAGCGCGGCTTGTAACCCGTCAATCGTCCGACGAGATGCAGCAGTGCCGCGCCTTCCGTCAGATTGAACGGCGTGCCGAGCCCGACATCGTTGCTGCGGATATACAGGCACAGCGAGATCTCGCGCGTCGTCGGGTTCGGCAGGAACTGATACAGCAGATGACACGCGGGCAGCGCGATTTCATCGAGCTTGGCCGGGTTCCATGCATGAAACAGAATGCGACGATCGGTCGGACGCTCGATGATCGTGTCGAGGCATTGACGAAGCTGATCGATGGCCTTGTACAGCAGCACCATCTCGCGACCGTTTTCCCTGAAGCTTGTCACGAGTTCGTAGCCGCGATTGGTCGCGTCGGCGATCTGGTTTTCAGCGCTGGCATCGACCAGTTTGTACGCCGGCCATTGACGCCACTGCACGCCATAGACATCGCCGAGATCGTCCACGCCTTGCCGGTACGGATTCTCCAGCCACTGCGGATTTTCATTGGCGTTGGCGTCCCACACCTTGCAGCCTAGCGCGCGAAAATCCGCCGCGTTGCCCGATGCGCGCAGAAAGCCAACCATCTCGCCGATCGCCGACTTGAACGCGAGCTTCTTGGTGGTAACGGCAGGGAAACCTTGCTGGAGATCAAAGCGCAGCATCGCGCCCGGAATGCTGATGGTACGTATGCCCGTGCGGTTGTCCTGCCAGGTGCCGGTATCGAGAATCGTCTGGACGAGCTCGAGGTACTGTTTCATTCGCTGTTCCTTGCGGTGTGCCTGTATGTTCCTGCCGCGTTGTTGCCGCGAGGCAGAATACAGACGGCGCGCGCCCGGGCATTGTGACGCGCAAAGACTCGATTTTACCAAGGGCGGATCGATCGGACGATCGTCGCGGAAAGAAAAACGGGCGCTCGCAGCGCCCGTTTTCGGTGAATGCAAGCGTGTGGATCAGCCGCGCGTGGCGTGCTCCGTGGGCGCATCGACTTCGATGTGACGCATGCCGTGCGCGCTCAATAGCCGATACAGCGTGACGCGCGAAATACCGAGTTCATGCACCGCGTCGCCCAGCCGCCCGCGATGCCGCAACAACGCGAGCTCGATCGCCTGTCGCTCCGCCGCCTCGCGCGCCTGCGCCAGCGACACGGGCGCGACTTCGACATACTCGCCTAGTTCGAGATCGCGCGCGGTGATCTGACGCCCTTCCGACATGACGATCGCCCCGGCGCACGCGATTGATCAGTTCGCGCACGTTGCCCGGCCAGCCGTAGTTGTGGATCGCGGCGATCGCGCACGGCGAGAAACCGCGCAGACGCCGGCTCGCGTCCTTCTTGAAGCGATCGAGCATGTGCTTGGCGAGCAGTTCGATATCCTTGCCGCGCGCGCAGCGGCAGTTCGTCGATCTGCAGCACGCAAAGACGGTGATACAAGTCCGCGCGAAACCGGCCTTCGATCATCGCGGTCTGCATGTCGACGTGCGTCGCCGAAATGATGCGCACGTCCACCGGCGTCGAACCGTGACCGCCCGCCGAGGCGTTCGACCTTGCGTTCCTGCAAGAAACGCAAAAGGCTGGCCTGGCTTTCCAAAGGCAGATCGCCGATTTCATCGAGGAACAGCGTGCCGCCGTTGGCCGCTTCCACCCGGCCGATCTTGCGCTGATTCGCACCCGTAAATGCGCCACGTTCGTAGCCGAAGAGCTCCGATTGCAGCAAATGCGCGGGAATCGCTCCGCAATTGATTGCGACGAACGGCTGATCGCGACGCGCCGAGCGCTCGTGAATGGCGACCGCCGTCAGTTCCTTGCCGGTGCCCGACTCGCCCGAAATAAACACGGGCGCGTCCGTCATGGCGACTTTGCGGATGGAACGGAACAGCGCGAGCATGGCGTCGCACGAGCCGACCATTTCGCCTTCGGCACGGCCTTCGCCGCGCGCATCGTTCGATGCCGCGTCGTGCAATGCGCACCATGCCATACGCGTGGCCGACAGAATCCACGATACGGTCGTTCGACGTCGGCAGCGTCACGTAGTCGAAGCAATAGTCGCGGATCAGACGACGCACGGCGGCGTCTTCCAGTTGGCCCGACATCGTGGCCGCGACCCAGCCCACGTTGGTCAGCGTCAGCGACGACTCGAAAGCCGCCAGTTCATGAGTTTCGAATTGACTGGACAAATCGAGCAGACCGCCGATTGCCATGTCGTTGCGCAGCGCCTTGCGCGTGTCGCGCGCTGGAGACGATTTCGATTTGCCAGCCGCGTTCCTCGAAACGCGCGCACAGCGACTCGTTCGGATCGCGAGTCGCGTAAATGAGTTACCGCCGAGCGACGTCCATTATTCAGATCCTTGGTTCAACGTGCGTTGAAAAGGTCGCGTGTTTGAGGCTTTCGCTGCATGCAGACTTCGGCGCTCGCGCACGATGCGGCGAGCGGACGCACAATAAGAAACGTGGCCCCGAAGCGCGGCGTCTCTCTTGCACCGTGCTCCATCGCGAAAACCTTTTTGTCTGATTCAGCGCCGATTTTTCAGAGACTACTATAACCCAGAAACCGCGCAAACCAAACAATTATCGCCGCAGGGCTCGGGATTAGCTACAAATCCCGTCGCGGCCGGGTCTCGAAAGAATTTCTCACACTTTTATTAAAGCCTTACCGCAACTTTTAATAAGACAAAATCTTATACCGGATCGACAGGAAATTCAGGTTTTTCTCGCGTGATGTTTCAGTTGTGAAACGTTTTCGCGGATTAGGACCCGGAAACTATTTCCGATTCCGACCCTCATGCACGCCCCGCAAGGTGCACCGGACGTTGGCATATATATCGCTCGTTCACTTCCGCAATCATGCAAAACGAATGATCGTATAAATAGTCTGGCCTGCAAAATTGAATTTGCCGGAATGGACCCGACGACGCAGTCTGGTGCAGACGTAAACGCACATCTCAGCCAGGTCTGCAGCGCACGAGTAGAGGTTGAGGCATGACGTTGAGC
>NZ_LFJJ01000191.1 GCF_001189365.1 Candidatus Burkholderia verschuerenii
ATTGAGCAAGGCGTTGTCCAATCGTTACTTCCGTTCGCTGGGCCTGCCGTCGGTCGGTCCAGCGCCGATCAACTGATCCGAACCGCCGTGTACGGACCCGTACGCACGGTGGTGTGGGAGGGGTCGGCGTGCCCCTATCCCGATTGCCTGTCGCTAGACTAGCGCGGGCAGTCCCTCGACCAGCAGAAATGCCACGAACACGCCGAGCAGCGCGCCGAAAACTCTCAGCGCGTTATTCTTGAAGTGCGTCGCGCAGGGAATGGCCCCGAGAAACAGCGCGCCGGCGAGCGCCATCGGGATGATCAGGATGAAGTCGCCGATCGTGAAGTACGTCGTCATGGTGCGTCTCCCATCGTCCAGCTTTTAGCTTTAATCGTCGCGGCGATGTGTCGCTCCGACGATTCGAGTATAGGCGTCCGCGAGAATGCAATTTGCACGACTTGATCCGGCGGGAAACGATTACATGACGCCGAGCCTTGCGCCGCAAGGCCTCGCGCGTCACGTTTTTAAGCGGACACGAAAAACCCTTAGTTTCGTCTTATTTCAGTTCGCTTTCTAAACGGTCGTGCGCAGCCGGCATTTGCGTTGGTTCCATAGGGTTTAGCCTGATGCGAAACGCGTGTGCGCGAGCCGATCACCAGTAAATGCTGCCAATCGTCCGCGATTAGCAACAAATTTGGGTGATCGACCTCCCATCCGCGCGTAACGTTGCGCTACAGTAAGGACGCAATCGTTGATGAAGGCCGTGCCTGCTGCGCGTCGCGCACCACTGACGCGGTCGGTTGTATTGGGTGCACGCGCCTTGAAAAGCCTGTGCTGGTGAAATAAATGACCGGCGTTTCGATCCTCAGCCGGCGCTGAAACGGGGATTCATCATGCAAATCGGTTCGATCGTCCGCTCCGTGCATATCGCTGTGCCGCAAGGCGCACGCGGCATTGTCATGCGTATTCTCGGCGACATGGCAATGGTCGCGTGGTACGCGGGCGAGCCTGGCGCGACCAAGCCGCTCAATACAGAGCCATTCTTCCTCGAAGACCTGATCGATACCGGCGACGTCGTGCGTCCGGCCAACATGGTCATGCATTGAGGACACGTCCCCGCGCGCGCATCGGCCATACGCCGATGACCAAGCGCGCGCCGAGCATGCCAGCCGCCCCGAGGCGGGGCACAATGCCGGAATGAACTCACCTCATTCCGATTCCCCGGCCGCGCCCGCCGACGACAGCGCGCCGCCGTTCGCCGGCCTCACGCCCGAACGCGTGCTCGATGCGCTCGACAGCGTCCTGCTGCCCACCGGCGCGCGCACCGATGGCCGTCTGCTTCCGCTTAACAGTTACGAAAATCGCGTCTATCAGGTCGGCGTCGAAGACGGGCCGCCGGTCGTCGCGAAGTTTTATCGGCCGGCGCGCTGGTCGAATGCGGCGATTCTCGAAGAACACGCGTTCGTCGCCAGCCTCGCCGCGCGCGAAATTCCCGCCGTGCCCGCGCGCACGCTCGAAGGCGCGACGCTCAACGAATTCGACGGCTTCCGTTTTTCCGTATTCGATCGCCGTGGCGGACGCGCGCCCGATCTCGATCGCACCGATACGCTCGAATGGCTCGGACGCTTCATCGGGCGCATTCACGCGGTGGGCGCGCTCGAGCCGTATCGCGAGCGGCCGACGCTCGATATCCAGACCTTCGGCTACGAACCGCGCGACTATCTGCTGACGCACGGCTTCGTTCCCGCCGATGTCCGCGAGACGTGGGAGCGCGCGGTATCGATGGTGCTGGAGGGCGTCGCGCACTGCTTCGAGCGCGCGGGCGACGTGCGGCATCTGCGCCTGCACGGCGATTGCCATCCGAGCAACGTGCTCTGGACCGACGCCGGTCCGCATTTCGTCCATTTCGACGACAGCCGCATGGGCCCGGCCATTCAGGACTTGTGGCTCCTGCTGCCAGCCGGCCGCGCCGATGCCTCGCGCGCGCTCACCGATCTGCTCGCCGGTTACGAGGATTTCGCCGAATTCGATTCGCGCGAACTGCATCTGATCGAAGCGCTGCGCACGCTGCGGCTGATTCACTATTCCGCGTGGCTCGCGCGCCGCTGGACCGATCCGGCGTTTCCCGCCGCCTTCCCGTGGTTCAACACGCAACGCTATTGGGAAGATCGCATCCTCGAATTGCGCGAGCAAATCGGAGCGATGCAGGAAGGACCGCTCTGGCCGGTCTGAAATTTTTCGTCACATAAAGGCGTTGTCAGCATTTCGCAAAACATTGAAATGCCATTTTGCGCATATAATGATAACGATTCTCATCTGCCCGCCCCTCATCGACCGACGCGCGTAACTTGATCCGATCGGTCGATGGCGCGGCAATGCCGGCCCAATCCGATTCTGGAGAGACGCGTGAACGCGCCTGACACCCTCAATCCGCCGTCGTCCGCGACGAGCGGTTCGACGCAATACCGCCCGCACGGCCGTCTGGTCGACGACGCCGAACAGATCGTGCGCAAAAACCGCTCGCGCCGCTCGACCTTCCTCAAATGGCTGCGCAAGGTGCACGGCTGGGTCGGTCTGTGGGGCGCGCTGCTCGGCTTGCTGTTCGGCGTGACCGGTTTTCTGCTGAACCATCGCGCGCCGCCGATGCGCATTTCCACCGGCGAACCGCAGGTCTCGCAGATGCAAATGCCGCTGCCCGCCGAAGGTCTCAAGTCGCCGCGCGATCTCGGCACCTACGCGAACTGAAGCTCGACGGCAAGCTCGCGCGCACGCGCAAGGAACCGTCGCATCCGGTCGGCTGGGGCGACAAGAGCGCGGTTCAGCCCGAACAGTGGTCGGTGATGATCGCCACGCCCGGCGGCAACGTGCAGGCCGAGTACTGGGTCGGCAACAACTTCGTCTCGGTGAAGCGCACCGACAACACCTTCCTCGCGATGATGACGAACCTGCACAAAGGCGTGGGGTTGAGCATCGGCTGGGTGCTGCTGATCGACACCTTCGCGGGCAGCATCGTGCTGTTGTCGCTGACCGGCGTGCTGCTGTGGACCGAGCTGAACAAGCGCCGCACGGCGGGCGTGGTGATCGTCAGCGTGTCGCTGATCGCGGCGATCGTCTGCGGCCTGATCTGATTCAGACGCCGCAGGTTTCGCCTTTGCCCGCGACTTCGCGCACGGCTTTCGCGCCTTCGACCTGAAGCAGTTCCGGCAGCGACACGCCGTTTTTCGCCGCGATGACTTCCGCGAGAATCGACACGGCGATTTCCGGCGGCGTGCGGCTGCCGATATAGATGCCGACCGGCCCGTGCAGCCGCGCGAGTTCGGCTTCGCTCAGATCGAACTCCTTCAGCCGTTCGCGCCGCGCCGCGTTGTTGCGCCGCGAGCCGAGCGCGCCGACGTAGAACGCGGGCGTTTTCAGCGCTTCCATCAGCGCGAGATCGTCGAGCTTCGGATCGTGCGTGAGCGCAATCACCGCGCAGCGTTCGTCGAGCTTCATGTCCATCACGATATCGTCGGGCATGGTGCGCACGATCGTCGTGCCCGGCACGTCCCATTCGTCCGTGTACTCCTCGCGCGGATCACACACCGTTACCTGATAATCGAGCCCCACCGCGATGCTGCACAGATAGCGCGACAACTGCCCCGCGCCGATCACCAGCATCCGATAGCGCGGCCCGTGGATCGTCAGCAGCTTGTCGTCGTCGAACAGCACGCCGTCGGTGGCGCGCGCGGGTTCGAGACGCGCCGCGCCCGTCGTCATGTCGAGCGTGCGCGCGACGAGCTTGCCCGCTTCCACAGTCGCGCACAGTTCGGCGATGCCGCTCTCGAGCGTCAACGGCTCCAGCACGAGCTGGATGGTGCCGCCGCACGGCAAGCCGAAGCGATGCGCCTCTTCCGCGCTGATGCCGTACTTCACCGCTTCCGGCCGGCTTTGCTCGATGCCCCGCTGCCGCACGCGCTCGATCAGATCGTCTTCGATGCAGCCGCCCGACACCGAGCCGACCACATGGCCGTCGGCGCGCACGGCGAGCATCGCGCCTTCGGGACGCGGCGACGAGCCCCACGTCTTCACCACCGTCACGAGCAACACGCGATGCCCTTCGTCGAGCCATCGCGCGCTGTGTTTCAGGACTTCGAGATCCACGCTGTCCATGATTTCTTTCCTTTTTCCTGCACTTCACTGCTGTTCGAATCGGCGGAGGCTACATCCTGCGCATCCGATGAAGCTTCGGAGTTTCCCGAACTCTGAAGCTGCGCGCCGAATCGCTTGAAAAATTCCGCTGCGATCTTGCGTGCCGCGCCGTCCACCAGCCGCGAACCGATCTGCGCCAGCTTGCCGCCGACCTGCGCATTCGCGCTGTAGCTGAGCCGGGTCGTGTCGGCGTCGTCGCCAGGTTCCAGGTTCACCTTCGCGCTGCCCTTGCTGAAACCGGCCGCGCCGCCCTGACCTTCGAAGACGATCGTGTACGTGTGCGGCGCGTCGATATCGGTCAGTTCCATGCGGCCCTTGAAACGCGCCTTCACCGGGCCGACCGCCGCCGTCATCGCGACGTTGTAGACATTCTCGCCGTCCGCGTCGATGCTGTCGCAGCCGGGGATGCACGCCTTCAGGATCGCCGTGTCGTTGAGCGCTTCCCAGGCGCGCGCTTCGAGAGCGCCGCCAGTTCGCGTCCGACGGCGCTCAGGCAGTCGAGGTTGTGCGCCGCCAGCATCGCGTCGACGTGCGGCAGGATCGCGCGCACGCCTCGCGCGCGCGGCGTGAAATCGGCGAATCTCAACAGCGGGTTCAGCCACACCAGCCGATGCGCGAAGCGGCTCAGGCGCTGCATTTCGGCATCGAGCACGTCGATGGCGTCGTGGTCGAGTCCGTCGGTCACGAGGAGCACGGTCGCCCGTCCCGCTAGCACGCGGCGCGCCCAGCGCCGGTTGAACTCCGCGAGCGTCGCGCCGATGCGCGTGCCGCCCGACCAATCTGCCACGTTTTGCCCGAGCGCGGCGATGGCGATATCCGGATCGCGCTCGCGCAGCGCACGCGTCGCATTCGTCAGACGCGTGCCGAACAGAAACACCTGCAAGCGCTCGCGCGATTGCAACAGCGCGTGACAAAAGTAGAGAACGGCGCGCGAATACGCGCTCATGGAACCGGAAATGTCGAGCAGCAAAACGAGCGGCGGTCTTCGTTCCACCGCCTTCCGATACTTCCACACCATCCAGTCGCCGCCCGATCGCACGGCGTGACGCGCGCTTGCTTTCAGATCGGCGTGCGTGCCGCGCGATGCCGCCTTGAGCCTGCGCGTGCGCTCGGTCGCGAGCGGCATCCGATGCGCGCGAATCTGATGCCGCAGCGTGCGCCATTCGTCGGCGCTGAGCGTGTCGAAATCGCGATGACTCAAACGCTCCTGCGCGCTGAAACTCATGCGCGCGTGAAGCTGCACCGGCTTCGATTCGCTTTCGTGCGGTTTCGAAGCAGCTGCGGCGCGCACGGCCAAGGCATCGGCGAGACGGTTGTTGCGCTTCGGCGGCGGCATGCCGTCGGTGACTTTCGGCAGCAGCAGCGCGCGCAACTTGCCTTCCCAATCGGGATCGCGCCAGAAGCGATCGAAGGCGGCATCGAAGAATTCGCGCTCGTCGTTCGCGTGGACGAGCAGGCAGGCGAGCGTCGCGCGCACATCGTCGCGGCGATCGAGGTCGATGTGACGCAACGCATCGAGCGCATCGACGGCGTGCGCGGGCGACATGCCGAGCCCCGCGCCGCGCAAGAGCCTCACGAAATGCACGACGTTGCGCGCGAAGGTTTCCATCGTCACGCGCGCGCGTCGGTCAGGCATTGCGCGAGCGTGTCGGCGTCCATGCGCGCGAGATCGTCCTGATACTTCAGCAGCACGCCGAGCGTGTTCTGCACCGATTGCGGATCGAGTTCCGACACCGACAACGCCGCCAGGGCGCGACACCAGTCGATGGTTTCCGCCACGCCCGGCGCCTTGAACAAATCCAGCGTGCGCAGCCGATGCACGAACGCGACCGCCTTCGCCTGCACATCGCGGCTCGCTTCGGGCGCGCGCGCCGCGACGATCTCCAGTTCGACATCGCGCGCGGGATAGCCGATCCATTGATACAGACAGCGCCGCTTCAACGCGTCGTGCACTTCGCGCGTGCGATTCGACGTCATCACGACGAGCGGCGGATGCGCGGCGCGCACCGTGCCGTACTCGGGAATCGACACCTGAAAATCCGACAGCAATTCGAGCAAAAACGCTTCGAACGGCTCGTCGGCGCGATCGATTTCATCGATCAAAAGCACGCGGCGCGCATCGGCGTCGTCGGGATCGGGCAACAGCGCCTGAAGCAGCGGACGCTTCAGCAGGAACTCGCCGCGATACAGCGAATCGCTCGACGGCTTTTCGCCCGATGCTTCCGCCAGCCGCAACGCCATGATCTGACGCTGATAGTCCTACTCGTACAACGCGCTCGCCATATCGAGCCCTTCGTAGCATTGCAGGCGCAACAGCGTCGTGCCACACAAGCCCGCCGCCGCCTTCGCCAGTTCGGTCTTGCCGACGCCCGGCTCGCCTTCGAGAAACAGCGGACGCTGCATCTTCAACGCGAGAAAAAGCGCCGTCGCGAGCTCGCGGCTGGCGAAGTACTGCTGCTCGCGCAAACGCGCGAGCGTGTCGTCGATGGAGTGCGGCTCGCGCGCGGACATCGCCGTCTAGAACGACATGGCGCGTTCGATGGCGCGCCCGGCCAGCACCGGAATCAGATGCGCGCGATACGCCGCGCTCGCGTGCATGTCGTCGTTGAGTTCGTCGGGCGCAATCGTCACGCCGCGCGCCGACGCCACCGAAAAGTCCTTCGACAACGCCGCTTCCAGTTCGGCCGGACGAAACACCGACGACGCCGCGCCCGTCACGGCGACGCGCGCGCTGCCGTCCTTGAACTTCGCGACGAACACGCCGACCAGCGCGAAATGCGACGCGGGATTGCGAAACTTTTCATACCCGGCGCGCTCGGCCAAAGGAAACTCGACCGCGACGATCAACTCGTCGGGTTCGAGCGCGGTCGTGTACATGTCGATGAAAAAATCATCGGCGGCGATCCGTCACGACCGTCGCGTTCAGCGCGAGGACGGCGGACGGATAGCACGCGGCCGGATCGTCGTTCGCCAGCGATCCGCCGATCGTGCCGCGCTCGCGCACTTGTCTGTCGCCGATGCGGCCCGCCAGGTCCGCGAGTCCCGGCAGCGCCTTCTTCACATCGGCGTTCGATGCGACGTCCGCATGGCACATCGCGCCGCCGATGGTGAGTTTGTCGCCATCGAGCGCGATGCTTTTCATCGACGCGATGCGCGTCACATCCACGAGCGCCGACGGTTGCGCGAGCCGCAGGCGCATCGTCGGCAACAGGCTTTGTCCGCCGGCGAGAAACTTCACGTCGTCGTTGCCGGAGAGCGCAGCGACGGCCGCTTTCGCTTCATCGGCTCGCTGATAGTCGAATGAGTACATGGCTCGTCTCCGTCACGCGTTGGAAGAAGCGTCGTGCATCGCGGTCCAGACGCGGTGCGGCGTCGCGGGCATCTGCAAGTCCTTCACGCCAAGCGGCGCGAGAGCATCGAGGATCGCGTTGATGACGGCGGGCGACGAACCGATCGCGCCCGCTTCGCCGCAGCCTTTCACGCCCAACGGATTGTGCGTGCACGGCGTGCCCTTCGCGGTTTCCACCGTGAAGTTCGGCAGATCGATGGCGTGCGGCATCGCGTAATCCAAGAACGAGCCGGACAGCAATTGCCCGGTGCTGTCGTCGTAGACGCAGCGTTCGAGCATCGCCTGGCCGATGCCTTGGCCGAGACCGCCATGCACTTGTCCTTCGACGATCATCGGATTGATCACGTTGCCGAAGTCGTCGACGGCGGTGAACTTCTGGATGCGCGTTTCGCCCGTGTCGGGATCGACTTCGACTTCGCAGATATACGCGCCCGACGGATACGTGAAGTTGGTCGGATCGTAGAAGCAGTTTTCGTTGAGGCCCGGCTCCATCTTGTCGAGCGGGAAGTTGTGCGGCACATACGCCGCGAGCGATACATCGACAAAGCTCTTCGTGCGATCCGTGCCCGCGACGCGAAACACGCCGTTCTCGAACTCGATATCTTCCGCCGATGCTTCCATCAGATGCGCGGCGATTTTCTTCGTCTTCGCTTCGACTTTATCGAGCGCCTTCATGATCGCGGAGCCGCCGACGGAAATCGAGCGCGATCCATACGTGCCCATGCCGAACGGAATGCGCCCGGTATCGCCGTGAATGATTTCGATATTGTCGAGCGGCACGCCGAGCCGATCCGCGACGACTTGCGCGAAGGTGGTTTCGTGCCCTTGCCCGTGACTGTGCGAGCCGGTGAACACGGTGACGGAACCGGTCGGATGCACGCGCACTTCGCCCGCTTCGAACAAGCCCGCCCGCGCACCCAGCGCGCCCGCTATATTCGATGGCGCAAGGCCGCACGCCTCGATGTAGCACGAGTAACCGATGCCGCGCAGCTTGCCGTTCTGCTTCGATGCTTCCTTGCGCTTCTCGAAGCCCGCGACGTCCGCGAGTTCGAGCGCGCGATCGAGGCAGGCGTCGTAATCGCCGGTGTCGTAAGTGAGGCCGACCGGCATCGCATACGGAAACGTGCGGATAAAGTTGCGGCGGCGCAATTCGACCGGATCGATGTTCAACTCGCGCGCCGCCGTTTCCACCAGACGTTCGACGACATACGTCGCTTCCGGACGGCCCGCGCCGCGATAGGCATCGACGGGAACGGTGTTGGTGAAAACCGCTTTCACTTCGGCGTAGATCGCGGGCGTCGTGTATTGGCCGGCAAGCAACGTCGCGTAGAGCACGGTCGGAATCGACGACGCGAAGGTCGACAGATACGCGCCCATGTTCGCCGTCGTGTGCACGCGCATCGCGGTGAACTTGCCGTCTTTATCGAGCGCGAGTTCGGCTTTGGTGACGTGATCGCGGCCGTGTGCATCGCTCAAGAATGCTTCGGAGCGCTCGGCGGTCCACTTGATCGGCCGCCCGACTTTCTTCGATGCCCACGTCAGCGCGACATCTTCCGGATACAGGAAAATCTTCGAGCCGAAGCCGCCGCCGACGTCCGGCGCAATCACGCGCAACTTCGATTCCGGCAGCGACAACACGAACGCCGCCATCAGCAAACGCTCGACGTGCGGATTCTGATTCGCGACGTAGACCGTGTAGCTTTCGTCGTGCTTCGAGTAGCTCGCGTTGACGGCGCGCGGTTCGATCGCGTTCGGCACGAGGCACTGATTGACGATATCGAGCGTCGTCACGTGCGCGGCTTGCGCGAAGGCGGCATCAGTCGCGGCTTTGTCGCCGTGGCCCCAGTTGTAGCAGACGTTGTTCGGCACGCTGTCGTGCACGAGCGAGCGGCCCGCGTCGGATGCGCTTGCCGTATCGACGACGGCATCGAGCACATCGTAATCGACATCGATCAATTCGAGCGCGTCCTTCGCTTCCTTGACCGATTCCGCGACGATAAGCGCCACCTGATCGCCGACGCACAACACCTTGTCGTGCGCGATGACCGGATGCGGCGGCTCGTGCATCGGCGAGCCATCGGTGCTGTGGATCAGCCAGCCGCACGGCAAGCCGCCGACGTTCTCGCCCGCCATATCCTTGCCGGTGAAAATGCCGATCACGCCCGGCGACTGCTTCGCCGCGTCGATATCGATGCTTTTGATCTTCGCGTGCGCGTGCGGCGAGCGCAGGAACACGCCGAAACTTTGCTGCGGCAGAACGACATCGTCGGTGTACTGGCCCGCGCCCGTCAGGAAGCGATAGTCTTCCTTGCGCTTGACGCCGGCGCCAATCAGTTTGTGCTGTTCAGGGGCATTCATCGCGGTCTCCGTTGATAGGCGCGATACATCGTGTTCGATGGGAATCGGCGTGAATCAGGCGTCGGCCTTCATGGCCTCAGCGCCCTGGAGCACCGCTTTGACGATGTTGTGATAGCCCGTACATCGGCACAGATTGCCGTCGAGCTGTTCGCGGACTTCTTCTTCGGAGAGCGACGGACACTGCGCCGCCAGCGCGCTCGCGCTCATCACCATGCCGGGTGTGCAGAAACCGCACTGAAATCCGTGGCACTCCTTGAAAGCCGCCTGCATCGGATGAAGCTGGCCCTCCTTCGCCATGCCTTCGATGGTCGTCACGCTCATGCCGTCCGCCTGCGCCGCGAGGATGTTGCACGACTTGATCGCGCGTCCTTCGAGATGGACGGTGCACGCGCCGCACTGCGCGGTATCGCAGCCGATATGCGTGCCGGTGAGATGGAGTTGTTCGCGGAGAAACTGGACCAGCAAGGTATGAGGTTCGACGGTGGCGGTCACGGGTTTGCCGTTGACCGTCAGGCTGATGCTCAGCGCCATTTCACTGTCTCCTGAGGGGAAGGTCCAGCTTCGAGCCGCGCGCCTTGCACCTGCCTTGACTGCCGCGTGAGCGTTCAGTTGGGTTGGGTGTTTTAGGTTTTGTAGCGGACAGTAAAGCACAAAACACAGGGCGTCGCCATCGGCGCGAACGTGTGTGCTGATCGCTTGCGAAGCGCACTTCCCGCGCGGATATAACGGATACCAATCGGCATAGGGGCGGCCAGCAAGCTGGCCGGTCCCCTGCCACACCACCCTGCCACACCACCCGGCGTGCGGGTCCGCACCGGGCGGTTCGGGAAGTTGAGGTTATGTGAGGCGAGGCATGCCAAGACGATCGAAGTAGGCAATCGTCAGCACGTTGTGTAGTGCGGACAGGCTGTTGTGCCACAGGCGGCGGCTGTTGGCCGCCACGGATTGCGCTACCGCCGAAGTAGCACCCAGTTTCAGCAGTTCGCGGTAAATTGTTGTGCC
>NZ_LFJJ01000192.1 GCF_001189365.1 Candidatus Burkholderia verschuerenii
TCAGCTCAACGTCATGCCTCAACCTCTACTCGTGCGCTGCAGACCTGGCTGAGATGTGCGTTTACGTCTGCACCAGACTGCGTCGTCGGGTCCATTCCGGCAAATTCAATTTTGCAGGCCCGACTCGATATCGCGCCCGTGCCGATGTTCAGCATCGACGACCTGCGCATGCCCACGCGCGACGGCGAAGAAATCGGCGTGCGCGTGTATCAGCCGAAGGAGCCGAGCTGGGCGCAGCCGTCCGGCGCGCTGCTGTTCTTTCGTGGCGGCGGCTTCACGGTCGGCAGCGTGCAGACGCACGATGCCCTGTGCCGCAAGTTCGCGCAGGATGCGGACTGCGCGGTCGTATCGGTCGATTACCGGCTCGCGCCCGAGCACAAGTTTCCCGTCGCCGTGAACAATGCCTTCGACGCGTTGCAGTGGCTGGTGCGCGAAGCGGCGACGCTAGGCATCGATCCGGCGCGCATCGCGGTGGGCGGCGACAGCGCGGGCGGCACGCTCGCCACCGTCTGCGCGACGCTCGCGCGCGATGCCAATATCGCGCTGCGTCTGCAGATGCTGATCTATCCGGGCACGAGCGCGTGGCAGAAAACCGCATCGCACGCGCGGCTGGCCGAAGGTTATTTGCTGTCGGCCGATACGATCCAGTGGTTCTTCGCGCAATACGTGCGCGACGCGCGCGATCGCGACGACTGGCGCTTCGCCCCGCTCGATGCGGCGGCCGGCGTGCCGGTGACGCTGATGCGCTATGAAGGCATGATCCACGAGTTTTTCAAGATGGGCGGATTCGTGCCGGACGTCGCGGCCGCGCACGCGGACGCGGTAAGCGCGCTGCGGGAAGCATTGCAGGAGTGAGACGATCCGCCGCGCATCGACTATCGCGCGGCACCTTGACGAATGTCTGAAAACCCGTTCATCGCGATCGAATCCCGTTCGCGCCGATGTTAGGATGCCTGCCTTCCCACGCATTCCCAAGCACCGAGTTGTCAATCAGACGGATTTCCTACGTGCTCCTGATCGCCGCGACGCTGGCGATCGTCGTGCTGCTCGTCGCGTTCAACGTAGTGAATCTTCGCGAAGCGCACGGCGACGGCCCGCCGCATTACGCACGCGTCGCGAACATGCGCGAGTGGATCAATCCGCTGCCGGTCGTGATCGCGGTGGATCTGGCGACGGCGCTGATCATCGCGTGGTCGGTGCATCTGATCGTTCGACGCAGACGCGAGAATCCCTGACCATCAGGCAATCACAAACTCGAACGCGCGCTCGAAGCGTCCCGGCCGCACGATGCGATGCGAACCGTCGTCGTCGCTGCGCTCCTTGATCGTGAGCGACCATCCGGCCGCATCCGCCTCGACGCGCAAGGCTGTCGTGCTGCGCGTGCCGTATTCGGGCGTATCGATAAATGCCGCCGACAACACCCGTTCGCGCTCGATGGACAAACCCGTCGCGGGCAGTGCGGCGTCGTCGGCCATGCGCGGATCGCGCAGCGTGTCGATCAGCAGATCGAGCGATGGCGCTTCGTCGGCGTGAATCAGATCGCGTAACGCATCGCGCTGCGCGACCAGCTTCGGCCACGGCGTGTTCAGCAGACTGTTCGACAAGCCGTGCACGCCGGCATCGAGCAGGGCGGGCGGCGCATCGGCGCGATTGCCGTACCAGCCGAGTTCGCGTCGCGTGAAATCGCCCACCAGCAGATTGAAGCCGTTATAGCGATGACCTTCATCGGCCACGCGTCGCAGATAGTCCATCGGCGCGGTGCGCGCGCCGGCCAGATAGGCGCTGACCAGCGTGCCGCGCGTCGGCGCATCGGGACGGACGTCGCCGGGCGCGCGATAGTTCGTCAGCGCGGCAAAGCGCCCGTCGCAGCTCACGCCGAGCCAGGTGCCGCCGCCCGTCAGATCGCGGCCCGCGAGCACGCCGGGCGCATCGGTCCACCAGTGCATCGGCTCGGCGTCGCGGCGAATGAATTCGTCGCGGTTGGCCGACAGCGTGAGCAGCGCGCGTTTCCCGTCGGGCGACGCGTTCGGCTGCCAGTCGAAAACGATCAGGCACATAAGGCGCGCGTCACTCGTCGGACGGGTAGGCGTAGGGCAGCGCCAGGAAAGTCAGCGCCGGACCACCTGCCGCGCCGACGTGCACCGAGCTTTTATCGAGCGCGGCGAGCTTGATCTCGACCAGGCAATCGACACCGCCGTCTTGCGCGGGCGCGGCGTTGATCACCATGCCGCAGGGCTGGCCGGGATCGTCGGCGTTGAACAGTTCCGCGCCGGGCGTGGCCGCCTGGGCGTGCGCGAGCGCCGTGCGACGCTTGATCGTGCCGCGATACTGGCTGCGCGCGACGATCTCCTGTCCCGGATAGCAGCCCTTCTTGAAATTCACCGCGCCGAGCACGTCGAAGTTGACCATCTGCGGCACGAACTGCTCGACGGTCGCGTGCGTGATGCGCGCCTCGCCCGCGTGGATGTCGAGCCAGTCCCACATCGTGTCGGGCGCGCGCTTGAGCGTTTCATCGAGCCGGGCGAAATGTGCCTCGACGTCCGCTTTCGGGCCGACCCACAGGAAACGCGGACGTTTCGCGGCATCGGGCATGCGGATCAGCGCGCCGTGCGGACCTTCGACCTTGACGTGCACGCCGTCGGGCAGCGCATCGAAAATGCCGGACAGCGCTTTGCGCACGTCGCCGGCGAAACCGACGGCCGCGATTTCCGGCGTCGCATCGGAGAGTTTGGCCTTCGAGCGCAGCACGAACATCGACAGCCGTTTTTGCACGGCGGCCTGGACGTCGTGCGCGATCAGCAGGCGGACCGCATCGGTGCTGCGCCACATCAGGAACGAGCCGAGCAGGCGGCCCTTCGGCGAGCAGTAGCCGGCAAGGCGCGCGGTCGATGCATCGAGATGCTGGACGTCGTTGGTGATCTGGCTATGCAGGAAGGACGCGGCGTCCTCGCCTTTGATGTCGATCACGCCGAATTGCGTCAGCGGCATGTAGACGCCGGCCGTGGTCATGGCGTCGAAGTCGGAAGCAGCAAGTGTGGAGTTCGGGGAATTCATGGAATGAAGTGCGGTCAATCCTATCGTTCGTTCTCGGTCATTCTGACCGGGGCGCGGGCAGTCAAGTTATTATATTGGTCTTATTCCCAGCGCGTTTCGCATGTCCCTTCTGAAGAAATTCATCGTGGCGATGCTGCTGGCCGCGGTGCTCGCGGCAGCCGTCGCCGGCGGCGTCTACTGGTGGGCTAATCGGCCGATGCCGCTCACCCCGGCCGAACTCGACGTCACCATCAAGCCCCATAGCAGCCTGCGCAGCGTCACGACCCAGCTCACGCGCGGCGGCGGGCCCGTCGAACCGGAGCTGTTCGTGCTGATGACGCGCGCGCTCGGCCTGTCCGCGCAGCTCAAATCGGGCAATTACGCGTTCAAAAGCGGCGTCACGCCGTATGAAGTGTTGCAGAAAATCGCCCGAGGCGATGTGAACGAATACGTCGCGACGGTCATCGAAGGGTGGACGTTGCAGAAAATGCGCGCCGAACTGGACGGCAATCCGGCGCTCACGCACGACACGGCCGGCATGAGCGACGTCGAT
This sequence comes from Candidatus Burkholderia verschuerenii, assembly GCF_001189365.1. Lineage (GTDB taxonomy): Bacteria > Pseudomonadota > Gammaproteobacteria > Burkholderiales > Burkholderiaceae > Caballeronia > Caballeronia verschuerenii. The sequence goes on from NZ_LFJJ01000192.1 coordinate 3,587, forward strand.
CTGCTGAAGGCGATCGGCGCGACGGACATGGTCGACAAAACCTCCGCCGAAGGGCTGTTCTTCCCGGACACGTACTTGTTCGACAAGGGCGCGAGCGATCTGGCCGTCTACAAGCGCGCCTACAAGGTCACGCAGCAGCGCCTGAACGAAGCCTGGGCGACGCGCGCGCCGAATCTGCCTTACAAAACGCCTTATGACGCGCTGATCATGGCGTCGATCGTGGAGAAGGAAACCGGCCGCGCGCAGGACCGGCCGCTGGTCGCGGCGGTGTTCGCGAACCGCCTGCGTATCGGCATGCCGCTGCAGACGGACCCGAGCGTGATCTACGGGCTCGGGCCGGCGTATGGCGGTCATCTGAAGAAAAAGGACCTGCAGACGGACACTCCGTACAATACCTACACGCGCATGGGTCTGCCGCCGACGCCGATCGCGCTGCCGGGCGTCGCGGCGCTGAACGCCACGCTCAATCCCGCCGCGAGCAATGCGCTGTATTTCGTGTCGCGCGGCGACGGCAGCAGCATCTTTTCCGACAATCTGGGCGACCACAACAAGGCCGTCGACAAGTACATCCGGGGTCAATGAATGGCGCGGGGCAAGTTCATCACGTTCGAAGGCATCGATGGCGCGGGCAAGACCACGCATCTGGACTGGTTTCGCCAGCAACTCGCCGCCAAGCTCGAAGGCAGCGGCCGTCAGGTCGTGATGACGCGCGAACCGGGCGGCACGCCGCTCGGCGAAACGCTGCGCAGCATCCTGCTGAACCAGCCGATGGACCTCGAAACCGAGGCGCTCCTGATGTTCGCCGCGCGCCGCGAACATCTGGCGCAAGTGATCGAACCGGCGCTCACGCGCGGCGACTGGGTGCTGTCGGACCGCTTCACGGACGCGACGTTCGCGTATCAGGGCGGCGGACGCGGCCTGCCGCGCGACAAGCTCGAAGCGCTGGAGCGCTGGGTGCAGGGCGGTTTTCAGCCGGATCTGACCGTGCTGTTCGACATTCCGACCGATACCGCGAGCGAACGCCGTTCCGCCGCGCGCGCGCCGGACAAGTTCGAAAGCGAATCGGAGACGTTCTTCGAGCGCACGCGGGCGGAATATTTGCGTCGCGCGGAAGAGGCGGCGGATCGCTTTTATATCGTCGATTCGTCGCGGCCCATCGACGAAATCCGCCTGAAACTGGAAACGGTCGTAGCCGACCTCTGATCGATACCCGATGGAATCCGAATCCCGATGATCTACCCCTGGCAAACCGGCGACTGGCAACGTCTCCAGCAATTGCGCGCGCATTGGCCGCATGCGCTGCTGCTGCATGGGCAGCAGGGCATCGGCAAGTTCGCGTTCGCGCAGCATCTGGCGAAGGGCCTGTTGTGCGAGACGCCCGCCGCGAACGGCGAGCCGTGCGGAACGTGTCCGGCCTGTCACTGGTTCTCGCAAGGCAATCATCCGGATTACCGGGTCGTGGTGCCGGAGATTCTCGCGGGTCTGGTGGCGCCCTCCGGTGACGGCGATGCCGACGCGTCTTCCGCATCGGACGACGGCGACGAAGGCAAGAAATCGCGCGCGCCGAGCAAGGAAATCCGCATCAAGCAGACGCTCGCGCTGGTCGATTTCTGCACGCTGGCGTCGCATCGCGGCGGCTTGCGGGTGATCGTGCTGTATCCGGCGGAAGCGCTCAATGTCGAGGCATCGAACGCGCTGTTGAAGACGCTCGAGGAACCGCCGCCGGGCGTCGTGTTTCTGCTCGTGGCGTCGCGTATCGATCAACTGTTGCCGACCATCGTCAGCCGATGCCGTCAGTGGCCGATGACGCTGCCCACGCCCGACGAAGCCGGCGCGTGGCTCGCGAAACAGGGCGTGGACGATTCCGCCGCGCTGCTTGCGGAAGCCGGCGGCGCGCCGCTCAAGGCGCTCGCGCTCGCCGAGGACGAAAATCGCCCGCTGCGGGATTTCACGCTTCAGCAACTCGCCGCCGGTCCGAATTGCGATGCCTTCGCCTGCGGTGAAAACCTTCAGAAGCTGCCGGTGCCGGTGGTGCTCGGCTGGCTTCAGCGCTGGCTCTACGATCTGCTCGCGCAACGCACGGCGGGGCGCCCGCGCTATTTTCCGGGCGCGGCGAAAGCGCTCGCGCGTTGCGCCCAGAGCGCCGATCCCGCCGCGCTCGCGCGTTACACGAAAACGGTCACGCTGCAACGCGCGGTGGAAAATCATCCGCTCAACGCGCGTCTCGTGTTCGAGGAACTGTTCATCGCCTATCGCAGCATCTACGCCGCGTGACTGATTCGACGACACCATGAACTTTGCCTATCGCGACGCCACGCTGGACGATTTGCCCGCCATCGTCGCCATCTACAATTCGACGATCGCCTCGCGGCAGGTCACGGCGGACCTCGATCCGGTGTCGGTCGAAAGCCGGATGGCGTGGTTTCACTCGCATGGGCCGCACTCGCGTCCGCTGTGGGTCGTGGAAGACGGCGGCGAACCGGTCGCGTGGCTGAGTTTTTCGGATTTCTACGGCCGTCCGGCCTATGCGCGCACGGTCGAGGTCAGCATTTATCTGCATGAGCGGGCACGCGGCCGAGGCCTCGGCAAGATGCTGCTGCGCGAGGCGCTGGAGCGCGCCGTCGCTCAACGTCGATACCGTACTCGGGTTCGTGTTCGGCCATAACGAGCCGAGCGTGAAGCTGTTCGCGAGCTTCGGCTTCGAGGCGTGGGGATCGCTGCCGCGCGTCGCCGTGCTCGATGGCGTCGAGCGCGATCTCGTCATTCTGGGCAAGCGGCTCGACGCGCCGGTCGCCACCATCGCCGCCGCTTGAGCACAAGGCCAGCAAGGAGCAACAGATGTTCGTCGATTCGCATTGCCATATCAACTTCGAAGGGCTGGGCGACCGCCTGCCCGACGTGCTCGACAAGATGCGCGAGCTGCAGGTCACGCATGCGCTGTGCGTATCGGTGGATCTGGAAACGCTGCCGTCCGTGCTCGATATCGCCGAGCGCTGCGAGAACGTCTATGCATCCGTCGGCGTGCATCCGGATCACGAGCATATGCGGGAGCCGAGCGTCGCGGAGCTGGTCGAACTGGCGCAACATCCGAAGGTGTGCGCGATCGGCGAGACCGGGCTCGATTACTACCGGCTCGAAGGCCGCAGCATCGACGACATGGAATGGCAGCGCGAGCGTTTTCGCACGCATATCCGCGCGGCGCATCGGACGGACAAGCCGCTGATCATCCATACGCGTTCGTCGTCGGCGGATACGTTGCGCATCATGCGCGAGGAGCGCGCCGAGGTGCCGGGCGGCGTCATGCATTGTTTCACCGAGCCGTGGGACGTCGCGGAGCAGGCGCTGGCGCAGAATTTCCATATTTCGCTGTCGGGCATCGTCACGTTCAAGAAGGCGACGGACGTGCAGGACGTCGCGCGGCGCGTGCCGATCGAACGGCTGCTGATCGAAACGGACTCGCCGTATCTCGCGCCGGTGCCGTATCGCGGCAAGCCGAATGAACCTGCTTACGTGAGCTATGTCGGACGTCATATCGCGCAATTGCGCGAGACGACGGACGAAGCCCTCGCGCAAGCGACGACCGACAACTTCTTCCGGCTTTTCAAGATCGCGCGACCCGTGGCGCATTGAGTTCCTTCGGGAACGCATCGCCCGCGAACCAACGCGTGACAATCGATTCAAGGTACTACCAAGGCAGGTCCGCTATGAAAAACTTCTCGATCGCATCCACCAAAACGTCCGCCCGCGCCGCATTGGCCGGCGTGTTCCTCGCCGCGTGCGCCATCGCCCACCCCGCATGGGCCGATTCGGTCGACTCGCTGATCAAGGCGGTCAAGTTCGACGACGTGTCGTCGGTGAAGAAATCGCTCGCGCAGGGCGCGGATCCGAACACGGTCGACAAGACGGGCACGCCGCTGTTGCTGATCGCGGCGCGCGAGAAGTCGGACAAGGTCGGCCAGTTGCTCGCCGAGAACCCAAAGACCGACCTCGAAAAACAGGATCCCGCCGGCGAAAACGCGATGATGCTCGCCGCGCTCAACGGCGACGCGACCTTCGTCAACGCGCTGATCGCCAAGGATGCCGAAGTGAACAAGAAGGGCTGGACGCCGCTGCACTACGCGGCGACCAACGGCCATGACGATGTCGTCAAGATCCTGCTCGACCATTCGGCCTATATCGACGCCGGTTCGCCCAACGGCACCACGCCGCTGATGATGGCCGCGCGCGGCGGGCATCTGTCGACCTGCAAGCTGCTGCTCGACGAAGGCGCGGACTTGCGCATCAAGAATCAGATCGGCATGACGGCGGCGGATTTTGCGACCAAGTACAACGAAAAAGATGTCGCCGAAGGCCTGCAGGCCCGCCTGAATTCGATGCAAGGCGGTGCCGCTCCGAGCGCAAACAGTGCAAAATAACGTCGCACGGTATCGAGGGGCGCGGGCGGTCTGAGAAGGCCGCCGCGCCGACACCGGATTGTCATCATCCGCCGCTCAACATAAAAGGAAGATCATGCTGCGGGAATTCGTCATCACCTGTGCTCTCGCGACGCCCGCTTGCGCGTTCGCGTTCACCGGAAGCGACCTGAACAAGCTCTGCACCAAAACCGACCCGAACTCCCGCACGGCGTGCGCCGCCTATATCGAGGGCGCGGCGGACGGCGTGTACAACACGATCGAAGCCATCGGCGGAACCTCGGGGCCGCAAATCGGCCAATACTTCTGTCTGCCGGCGGACGTGAAGCCGCAGCAATTGACCGACGCGGTGCGCAAGTACATCGCCGACAATCCCGACAAGGCCACCTTCAACGCGACCACGATGGTCTCGCTCGGTCTGGGCAAGGCGTTTCCCTGCAAGGCCGAACGTTAAACCGGCGACTGAATCCGGCGCGCGAGGCGGTCATCGGGCCGTCGCGCGCGGGGCTGGCATTGCAATTGCCTCCGTCCATCGCACGATAAACGGGCCGCGTCCCGTCAGGTATCACAACGTGACACACTGCTAGGAATCCCCTTGAGGGACGCGACCGCCGTATCCACCTTCGACAGGCCGATCCCGCGACGCTCATGCCTTCCTTCGACCGTTTTCTGGACCTCGCCGAGCGCCCGCTCGGCGCACTCGCCGTAGCCGCCATCGCGATCCTGTTCGCCATCGGCGTGCACCGGGTCGGCGCGCGCGTGCTGACACGCATCGCGCGTCCGTATCCGTTGATGAGCACGGTGCTGCGCTATATCGACACGCCGGCGCTGGTGCTGCTGATCATCCTCGGCATCGCCTTCGTGATCTTCGAGGCGCCGGATACGCTGCCGTTCATCGGCGTCCTGCGCGATATCGAGACCGTCGCGCTGATCGGCTCGATCACCTTCCTTGCGGTGCGATCGGCGGGCGCGGTCGGCGAGGCGATCGTGCAAGCGCATCCGCTCGATCGCGACGACAATCTCAACGCGCGACGCATCCACACGCAGGCCCGCGTGCTGGCGCGTTCGGTGATGGTGCTGATCGTGATCCTCGGTTTCGGCGCGGCGCTGATGGCCTTTCCGAGCGTGCGGCAGATCGGCGCGAGCCTGCTGGCATCGGCGGGCGTGGCCGGACTGGTCGCCGGTATCGCGGCGCGGCCGGTGCTCGGCAATCTGATCGCGGGTTTGCAGATCGCGCTGGCGCAACCGATCCGGCTCGACGATGTGGTCGTGATCGAAGGCGAGTGGGGCCGCGTCGAGGAAATCACCGGCACGTATGTGTCGATCCGGATCTGGGATCAACGGCGGCTGATCGTGCCGTTGCAATGGTTCATCGAGCATCCGTTCACCAACTGGACGCGCAATAGTTCGCAGATCATCGGCACGGTGTTTCTCTATGTCGATTACCGCATGCCGATCGCGCCGCTGCGCGAAGAACTGGAGCGGATTCTCGCGCATGCGCCGGAATGGGATGGCCGCGTGCAGGTTCTACAAGTCACCGACGCGACCGAACATTCCATGCAATTGCGCGCGCTGGTCAGTTCCTTCGATTCCGCGCTGAACTGGGATTTGCGCTGCCGGGTGCGCGAAGGCTTGCTGAGCTTCGTGCAGGCCGCGTATCCGCAATTCCTGCCGCGCGCGCGGGCGGATCTGTCGTCGGATCAGCATCATGTGGATTTCGCGCCGCCGCTCGAACGCGCCCAGCCGTATCAGCCGACGCCGCCGCAGGCGAGTACCGTCGATACGCCCGCCGATCCCGTCGCGAGTCGCGGCGAACTGAGCGGCCCGGACGCACGTGCCGCGCAGGCCGACAAGTCGCCGGCCAAGAGTCACTCGTGACGCACGCGGAAACCGAACCATCCATGGAAAGTCCAAAGACCAAAAAGGAGAATGAAAGCACATGAGCCGTCTCATCGTCGTATCCAACCGGGTCGCCACGCCGACCGAAACCAAGGGTTCCGCAGGCGGCCTCGCCGTCGGCGTGTTCGGCGCGCTGAAAGACAGCGGCGGCGTCTGGTTCGGCTGGAGCGGCGACGTGGTGACGGAAACCGTCGCCAATCAGGGTCCGAAACTGGAGCAGGACGGCGCGGTGACCTTCGCCACCGTCGGGCTGTCGAAGAAGGATTACGACCAGTACTATCGCGGCTTTTCCAACGCCGAGTTGTGGCCGGTCTTCCACTATCGCAACGATCTCGCCGTGTACGACCGCGACGAATATCACGGCTACCGGCGCGTCAATTCCTGGCTCGCGCACAAGCTCATCAAGCTGCTGCAACCGGACGACATCATCTGGGTGCACGACTATCATCTGATCCCGTTCGCCGAGTCGCTGCGCAGCGCGGGCATCAATAACCGGATCGGCTTTTTCCTGCATATCCCGTTTCCGTCGCTGCAGATTCTGTTGAATATCCCGCCGCACGAAGAACTGGTGAAGTCGCTGTGCTTCTACGACGTCGTGGGCTTTCAGACCGAGGGCGATCAACTCGCGTTTCACGATTACATCCGCCGGCACGCGCATGGGACCGTCACCAACGGCAATCGCGTCGAGGCGTTCGGGCGCACGCTGCAGACGGGCGTGTATCGCATTGGCGTGTTTCCCGATGAGATCGCGGAGCAGGCGGAGCGCGGCGAGGCGCGTCAGGACATGATAGACCTGAAGCAGAGCCTGGAAGGGCGCAAGCTGATCATGAGTCGGGCCTGCAAAATTGAATTTGCCGGAATGGACCCAACGACGCAGTCTGGTGCAGACGTAAACGCACATCTCAGCCAGGTCTGCAGCGCACGAGTAGAGGTTGAGGCATGACGTTGAGCTGAAA
>NZ_LFJJ01000193.1 GCF_001189365.1 Candidatus Burkholderia verschuerenii
GTGCTGATACAAGCGCAACCGGCATCAGTGAGATGCTTCGTGCCGTGCTCGAGCCGTATGCGGGGAAACTCGCACGTACGGTTCTTCGGGGGCCGCGTTTCCGAGAGGGAACGTGGCTACCCTCTAGATTCTCGAGCGAGCATGCAAAATATAACGTCAAACGATCAAGTCTTGATTTGGTTGGAAGAAAGGCACGCAAGCAATATATTTGCGGGAACTAAGCGAGTCGAGTTGCGGCGAAGAGCAATGCACGTCAGCAACGGCACCGTCGTATGGATCTACGTGAAGTGTCCTGTGGGCAGCGTTCTCGGCCAGGCCGTCGTAGCAGCAACGCACATCTTGACGCCCAATCAAATCTGGCAGAAATTCGGCTCGTGCTTGGGATTAGCAAGAGCGGAGTTCTTTGATTACTGCGAGGGACTCCGTTCGGCCTTCATTCTTGAACTCAAAGACGCGAAGAAGATGAAGGAAGGCGTCCCGTTAAATGCACTACGGGACGCATCGACAACATTTCATCCCCCTCAGTTCTTTGTCCGAGTTGACCCAACTAGTTCGCTCGCCGCCTTAATGAGTGCGGGAATGCCAAAATCGGAGGGGCCAAGCGGTCGTAGGGTTTGATCCATGTTTCGATCGCTCGTCAACATGACTTGTCGAGCGATCGATCATATGAGACCGATGCCTTACTGCTTCACACCCTCAGCCTGAATATGCAGCACCGTCTTCAGGCTAAAGCCATACGACTTGCCGTAGTCCATGCCGAAATCGCCGCGATCGAAAGTCGTCGTCGCTTCCACGCCGCACACTTCCTTCTTCATCATCGGGTTCATGAAGCACTTGAAGTGCTCGATCTTCAGGTTCAGCGGCTTGGTCACGCCGTGCATCGTCAGCGTGCCGGTGACTTCGGTCGGCGTGTCGCCGTCGAACTTGATCGACGTGCCCTTGTATTCCGCCGTCGGATACTTCGCGGCATCGAAGAATTCGGCCTTTTGCAGATGTTCGTTGAGCTTGTCGTTGCCCGTATCGATCGACGAGATATCGATCGACACGCTGACCGTGCCGGTCTTCGCCGCGCGATCGAGCACGACTTCGCCGCTGCTCTTGTTGAACTTGCCGCGCCACGTCGACACGCCGCCGAAGTGGTCGGCCTCGAAGCTCGGATACGTGTGGTTCGGGTCGAGCTTATAGGTGTCGGCGGCCAGCGCGCTGAAGGACATGCCGAGTGCGAGCGCGCCCGCTGCGATGATCGAAAGCTTTTTCAAGTTCTTCTCCTGTCTGAAATCTGCTGCACAAGGTACGGTGAAAACCGAGGTTGAAACGCCGCTCACTTCTTCGCGGCGACGATATGAAACTTGATGACGACTTCATCCGCGACGATGGACGTGTCCTTCCATTCGCCCGTGCCGACGTCGAATTGCGAACGCTTGATCGGCAGCGCGCCGTCGAAGGTTTCGGTCGCGCCCGACTGCGCGACGGTGACGGGCACCGTGACCGTCTGCGACTTGCCCTTGATGGTGATCTTGCCGGTCACGTTGAACTTGTTGCCGCCCGCCGGCGCGATCGCGCTGGAGACGAAGGTCGCGGTCGGATACTTGGCGGCATCGAACCATTCGGCGCCGCGCACCTGCTTGTTGTAGTCGTCGTCGCCGAGATCGTAGCTGCCGGTGTCGATCGTCAGGTTCGCGCTGCCCGCCGCGGGCTTCGCGGGATCGAAGGCGATCTGCGCGGTGAACTTGTTGAACTTGCCGTCGGTCGGCACGTTCATCTGCTTCGAGGTGGCCGTGACCGTGCTCTTGCTCATGTCCACTTGCGCCTGTGCGCCCGTCGCGACGAGCAGCGCGGCCGATGCGGCCAGCATCCAACGATTGAATTTCACTTTCATGTGCGCCTTTGTTTTACGGTCCGAACGGCAAACCGGTATTGGAAATCAAAAGAACGTGCGAACCAATCGGTCCGTGGGAAACGTGCTGCCAACGGCCAGGAAACAATCGAAAGATTCAGCGGAGAAACGGCAGCATGCGGCCGAGCAAGCCGTCCCGATCGACGAAATGATGCTTGAGCGCAGCCAGCACATGCAGAACGACGAGCACGAGCAGCGTGTAATTGAGCGCGACGTGCACGACGTGCACCGTGCGCAGAATCGCCTTCAGCGCCTTGTCCGGTCCGATGATGGTCGGCAGCAGCACGCCGGGGTACACAACCTGGACATTGGCCGCCGAGCTATAGAAATAGCCGGACACCGGAATCGCGATCATCAGCACGTAGAGCAGGAAATGCGTCATGTGCGCGGCGCCCACCTGCCAGCGCGGCATGCCGGCGGGCGTCGGCGGCGCGCTGTGCGTGGCGCGCCAGATCAGGCGGATCACGGCCAGCAGGAACACGGTCACGCCGATCCACTTGTGCCACGAGAAATACTTCAGCTTGGTCGGCGTGAAGCCGGGAATGTCCGTCATGATCCAGCCGAGATAGAACCCGCCGATGATCAGCAGCGCGATGATCCAGTGCAGGCCGATCGCCGTCGCGCTATATCGTTCGGCCGGCCGTGCCGACGTAATGCCTACGCTTTCCATGATGCCGATGTCCTGAGTTGAGTGTTACTTCGCATCGCCGAGTCGTCCGAAACGTGTCGTCGACATAGAGCCGATGTGTCGTCGATGCGTGCGCCGCCATGCTACATCAACCATCGTGAATTGCCTGCGTGCGCCAAAAGCGCCGCCGAAAACGCCGAAAGCCTTGCCGGACAAGGCTTTCCCGTTGACAAACCGCGTTGCGCCGCATTTATGCAACGAACTATTCCGCCCATGCAACGGTCGATAAAGGCGCTGACGAAGGCCTGTTGAGCGGACCACAAAATTTAACGATTCGCCGCAATCCTTTATTCCGCAGAACCACGGCGCGGCGCGCGATCCGGCGAGACGCCGTTGGCCAATCGTCAGCTATTCGTCGTTTGATACCATGCTGCTACCATTCGCGCTGGCCCGCCACTTGGCCCCTCTCTTGGCCCGCCTCTTGCTGTGTCGCTCCGAACCGATCTTCGCGGCGCCAGACCCAACCGCACGAAAAGGCCCGGCAACCGAACTATGAACGTGAACGAATCGGAAGAGCTGATCGCGTGTCACGAATGCGACGCGCTCTATATGAAGCGCGCGTTACCACGGCACAGCAAGGCGACCTGCGCGCGTTGCGGCGCGGTCCTGTATCGCAGCATCGCGTCGAATCTGGACAAGATCACCGCGATGACCCTGGCCGCGCTCATCACCTTCGTGATCGCGCAGGCGTTTCCCATCGTCGAACTGGATGCCAACGGCATCACTTCGCAAACCACGCTCATCGGCGCGATCGTCGCGTTGTGGCGCGAGCAGATGAAGATCGTCGCCGTTCTGGTGTTCTGCTGCACCATCCTTTTTCCGCTCGCCGAACTGCTCGCGCTGCTCTATGTGCTGATGCCCTTGTGCGCCGGTTACGTGCCGCCGGGTTTCAACCTCGTGCTGCGCACCATTCAGTTCGTCCGTCCGTGGGAAATGATCGAAGTCTTCATGCTCGGCGTGCTCGTCACGCTGGTGAAGATGTTCAGCGTCGCGCGCGTGATTCCCGAAGCCGCGCTGTTCGCTTTCGGCGCGCTGACGTTGATGGTCGCGGTCGTCGTGAGTTTCGATCCCGTGTCGCTGTGGGATATCGCGAGCCGCATGTCGCCGCGCGGACAGCGGCCCCGACGCGTCGTTTCACCTGCGAGGCACAAGCCATGAGCACGCCCTCTTCCGAACGCGAATCTGCCAGCATCACGACGGCATCGCGCGAGCATCTGGTCTCGTGTCACTCGTGCGGGCTCGTGCAGCCGCTCGCGCACACGATCGAAAAGCAGCGCTGCACGCGTTGCCATGCCACCGTGCATCGGCGCAATCCGGACAGCATCGCGCGGACATGGGCGCTTCTGATCAGCGCGGCGATCCTCTACATTCCCGCGAACCTCTTTCCGATCATGCATACGGCGTCGATTCTCGGTTCCGAGGACGACACCATCATGAGCGGCGTCGCGCTGTTCTGGAACGACGGCGATATTCCGCTCGCGGCGGTGATCTTCATCGCCAGCATTCTGGTGCCGATGCTCAAGCTGATATCGATCGGCTTTCTGCTGATCAGCGTGCAGCGGCGCTCGAAGTGGCAGCCGCGTCAGCGCACGACGATGTTCCGCATCGTCGAAGGCATCGGCCGATGGTCGATGCTCGATGTCTTCGTCATCACGCTCACGGTGGCGCTGGTGCGCTTCAATTCGCTCGCGGTGATCACCGCCGGGCCGGGCGCGCTGGCTTTCGCGTCGGTGGTCGTGCTGACCATGCTCGCGTCGATGCAGTTCGACCCGCGCCTCATCTGGGACAACATAGATACAGAACCGTCAGGAAAGAAACATGACTAGTGCCCAAGGTCCGAACGGGCCGAACCCGACCGATCCGCCGCAATCCGGCGGGAACGGAGGCCAGAGCGGCAACGGCGGCGGCGGCCTGCCGCCGAATCTGCCCGAACCGGTCATCGAGCCGCGCAGCCGCTGGCTGCCGTCGCTCATCTGGGTGATTCCGCTGGTCGCCGCGCTGATCGGCGTGTTTCTGGTCGTCAAGACGGTGTCGAGCCGCGGGCCGACCGTCACGATCAGTTTCGTCAGCGCCGAAGGGCTCGAGCCGGGCAAGACCAAGGTCAAGTTCAAGGACGTGGATATCGGCACGGTTCAGGGCATCACGCTGACAAAGGATCATTCGCGCGTGCTCGTGGACGTGCGTCTCACCAAAGAAGCGACCGACTTCGCCGTGAAGGACACGCGCTTCTGGGTCGTGCGTCCGCGCGTGGCGGCGAGCGGCGTGTCGGGACTGTCGACGCTTCTGTCGGGCGCGTATATCGGCGTGGATATCGGCAAGTCGACCGAGGATCGCACGCACTTCAACGGGTTGGAAACGCCGCCCGCGATCACCGGCGACCAGAAAGGCCACACCTTCACGTTGCACGGCGATTCGCTCGGCTCGCTCGATATCGGCTCGCCGGTGTATTACCGCCGCGTGCAGGTCGGACAGGTCACAGCATTTTCGCTCGACAAGGACGGCACCGGCGTCACGATGCAGGTGTTCGTCACCGCGCCGTACGATCAGTACGTCGGCACCAACTCGCGCTGGTGGCATGCGAGCGGCGTCGATCTGCGGCTCGATTCGAGCGGCTTCACGCTCAACACGCAGTCGCTGGCGACGGTGATTCTCGGCGGCGTGGCGTTCCAGACGCCGCCGAATCAGCAATCCGGCCCGCAGGCGAAGGACAACACCACGTTCAAGCTCGGCTCCGATCAGGCCGACGCGATGCGCGATCCGGACGGCGCGGCGGTGCGCGTCGTGATGAACTTCAACCAGTCGCTGCGCGGGCTGTCGGTCGGTGCGCCGGTGGACTTCCGCGGCATCGTGCTCGGACAGGTGACGGGCATCGGCGTGCGCTACGACCGCAACTCGCACACGCTGATGATGCCGGTGACGATCGACCTGTATCCGGATCGCCTCGGCCGTCGCGGCGCGGAAGGCGTCACGGACGAAACGGCGGAAGAGCGCAAGAACGTCCTGCAGATTCTGGTCAAACGCGGTCTGCGCGGCCAGTTGCGCACGGGCAATCTGCTGACGAGCCAGTTGTACGTCGCGCTCGACTTCTTCCCGAAAGCGCCCGCCGCCAAGGTGAACACGGAAGGCGATCCGATCGAACTGCCGACGGTGCCGAACACGCTCGACGAACTGCAACTGCAGATCGCTGACATCGCGCGCAAGCTCGACAAGATTCCGTTAGACCAGATCGGCTCGAATCTGAACGATTCGCTGAAAAACGCCAACGCGCTGTTCGGCAAGATGGACAAGGAAGTGCTGCCGGAGATGCGCGGCACGCTGGAGGAAGCGAGAAAGACCTTCGGCCAGGCGCAGGCGACGCTGTCGTCGGATTCGCCGATTCAGTCGGACACGCGTCAGGCGATGCAGGAACTGACGCGCACACTTCAATCGCTCAATGCGCTGGCGGATTATCTGGAGCGTCATCCGGAATCGCTGTTGCGCGGCAAACAGGGAGACAAGCCATGAGGTTCGGCGCGTTGATGTCGGTTTTGAGCGCGGCGGGCTTGCTGGCCGCGTGCGCGTCGTCGCCGACGAGCAACTTCTATACGCTCGCGGGCGCATCCGCGAGTCCGGGCGGCGGCGCGCAGCAGGCGTCGTCGTCGAACGTGCCGTTCTACTTCGAACTCGCGCCCGTCGACATGCCGCAGCAGGTCGCGCGCAATCAGTTGGTCGTGCAGACGAGCCCCGCGCAGGTCAAGGTGCTCGAAGACGAACGCTGGGCCTCGCTGCCCGCCGACGAAGTGCGTCGCACGCTGTCGGGCGATCTCACGCAACGGCTCGGCTCGATCGATGTCTACGGCACGTCGTATCCGCCGGGCGCGACGGTGTATCGCGTGAAGGTGAGCGTGCAGCGCTTCGAGTCGTGGCCGGGCGCGCAGGCGGTGATCGACGCCGTATGGAGCGTGCGCACGACCGGCTCGGACAGCGTGATGACCTGCCGCACGGTGGCGCGCGAGCCGGTCGCCAAGGGCTACGACGCGCTGGTCGACGGACATCGCAAGGCCGTCGATGAAATCGCCGGCGCGATCACGGCGGGCGTGCGCAGCGTGGGTACGTTGCCGGCGGCATCGGCGAAATCGAAGAACGGCGCGGCTGCGCGGCCGTTGCCTTGTCCCGCAGCCAGCGCGATGACAAACGCGAATAACAGCGCCAGCACGCAATAAAGCTGCACGAAACGCGTCCGCTGCACAGGCGGACGCGTGAAATGTCATGTTGCGCGGTCATCCCTTGCGCGGATGCATCTCGAATATGACACTCCAAAGCCCCGACCGCATTACTCCGGCAACGCTTCCGGGCTTTCATGTTTCGCACTCTCCGCCTTCTCGTCTCGAAGTGGCGTGCTTCCCGCAACGCCAATCAGCAACTCGATATCCTCCTCTCCGGCGCGCATCCCGGCGCGGCGCGCGCCGAACGCAACGAATGGCTCATCGAGCTGGCGCACTGGCTGCATCGCGGCGGAGCGGCGGCGCGCGATGAAGCATCGGCGCATCATCCGATTCACACGCGGCTGCGTTATCTGCTGCTCGTGCTCGAGCGCAATCCCGCGTGGCGGTCGAACGTCGCGCGGCTGATCCGCACGACGCTGCGCGAAAGCGACGGCATTTCCCTGCTCTGCGAATCCGGCATGCCGACGCAGCCGGGATTCTTCGGCGCGGTGATCGACCGGCTGCACGGCATGCTGATCCCGCCCGCCGCGAACACGAGCGAACTGAGCGGCCTCGTCACGCTAATGTTTCCCGCGCACGTCGATGCACGCTGGCTCGCCGATCTCCCCGACGACCTGCTGCACGGCCTGCGCGCGCTGATTGTGTTCGACCTCGACGCGCAGACGCATCGCGGCGCGGATCGCTTCTCGCGCGATCTGCTCGCCGCGCTGCATACGCTGACGTGTCAGATCAGCTCGACGGGTCTGTCGCGGTTCGTGCGCAACCGCCTGTCCGAACACGGCAAGCCTGCGAACCACAAGCTCGCGCCGTTCTTCGAATTGCGACGCGCGCTGCTCGCCGTCGAAACGGCGCATGATCGCTGGCGCGCCTGCAACGACGAGCCCGAGACACTGCGCCACCTGCAACGCGAACTCAACGTGCTGCGCCTGATGCTGGACGAATGCGCCGCCACCGCGCGCGGCATTTACGGGCATCTGGCGCGCCACGGCGTATCGGTGGACAGCGTGTTTCAGATCGAACGCATGCATACGCGATGCGCGCGAGCGCTGCGTCTGCTCGAAGCGTGGCTGTCGAGCGACGATATCCGCGCGCGGGCGCGGCTCGTCGCCGAACTGGTCGAAGCCAATCAGCAGAGCCTGAGCGTCGTGCATCTGGTGCGCAGCAACTTTTCGCTGCTGGCGCGCAAGGTCGTCGAGAGCAACGGCGACACGGGCGAGCACTACATCGCGCGCGACCGGCGCGAATATCTGCGCATGCTGCGGATGGCGCTCGGCGGCGGCCTCGTGACGATGGCGACCGTCTGCGTGAAATTCGCCATTCTCGGCGCGCATTTCGAGCCGATGACGGAAGGTTTCCTCGCCGGTCTGAACTACGCCGCCAGCTTTCTGCTGATGCACTTCCTGCATTTCACGCTCGCCACCAAGCAGCCGGCGATGACCGCGCCGACCATCGCGCGCGAGCTCGATCGCACGGATACGCCCGCGGGCGTCGATGCCTACGTCGACTCCGTGCTCGCGCTGATTCGCACGCAGACGGCGGCGATCGTCGGCAATATCGTCGCGGTGGTGCCCGCCTGTCTCGCGGCGCAATGGTGCGCGGCGCATCTGATCGGCGCGAATATCGTCACGGCATCGCATGCGCATCGGACGCTCGAATCGTTTTCGCTGTTCGGCATGACGCCGGTCTACGCGGCTTTGATAGGCGTGCTGCTGTGGGCGTCGAGCCTGCTCGCGGGATGGGCGGACAACTGGTAAGTGCTGCATCGCGTGGGCGATGTGCTGACGTATCACTGGCGCTTGCGGCTCACCTTCGACGCGGCGGGCGCGACGCGGATCGCGGCGTTCTTCAGGAAGAATCTGTCGGGCATCGTCAGCAATCTGTCGCTCGGCCTGATGATGGGCATGACGCCCGCGCTGGTCGCCACCTTCACGCCGTTCAGCTTCGACACGCGGCATGTGACGCTGTCATCGGGGTTCATCGCGGTGGCGAGCGGCGTGATCGGGCCGGGCGTGCTACATACGGCGGAGTTCTGGAACGCCATCCTCGGCACCGTGTCGATGGCGGTACTGAACGTCGGCGTCAGCTTCGGACTGGCGCTCTCGCTCGCGATGCGTTCGCGTCAGATGCGCCCCGAACAGGCGCGCACGCTGCGTCGCGCGGTCGGGCGCAAAATGCTGGCGAATCCCCTGCGCGTGCTGTTTCCGTCGAAGCAGCGTTGAAAGCGTTGGTCGTCACGGCACCGGGACATCGTGCGTCTCATGTTGTCCTCAGACGACAACCCGGCCCGGCGACATCTCAAATTTGCCGATGGCCGTCCCGTGGCGGTTAAGATCGTCGTCGCATTCCGAAACAACAGCGAAAACTCGATGATGAAACTGATGCCTTTAGGCTTTCTGGCATGGCCTTTTCCTGACACACAAATCCTTTCAGGCGGTGTAATGCATGACGGCCGATTCCAGCGCGCGTTCGAGCGTCGTCGCGGCTGTCATGAACATATCGAAGGCGCTCGCCGGATCGTCGTTACTATCGCACGCGCGCTGAAGCGCCACGCAACTGTCGATGAAAGGCGTCGCGCCGATCACCGCCGCCGCCGCACCCTTCATGCGATGCGCGAGCTCGCCCAGACGCACGCGATCGCCCGCCTCGAACGCCGCGCGCGCCTCCGCGATGTCCTGAGCATTCGCGGTCCTCAGCGTGTCGATGAGCGCGCCGCGCTGATCGCCGAACGCGGCGAGCAATGCGTGATCGAAGGGAGCGGTTTCGCTGGACGGCGGCAGTTGGACATTCGCTTTGTCCTGGTCAGGACGATGCGGCGCGGCATCGGCGAGCAACGCATCGCGCAAGGCGTCGAGGCCGATCGGCTTGACGAGGCACGCCGTCATGCCCGCGCCGAGTGCGCGCGCGGCGGCATCGGGTTGCGCGTTCGCCGTCAGGCCGATGATCGGCACGCGCCCGGACGACGCGGCTTCGTCGGCGCGGATCGCGCTCGCCAGTTGCTCGCCGCTCATGACGGGCATCGAGCAATCGGTGACGATGACATCGATTTCATCGCGCGATTCGCGCCATAGCCGCAGCGCCGCGTGTCCGTCGACTGCGAGACGCGTCGTGCCGCCGAGATTGCGGATCTGGCCGTCGAGCACGATGCGGTTCGCCGGATGATCGTCGACGATCAGCACGCGCAAGCCCGCCAGCGGCGAATGGCGATTCGCGTCGATCGTCACCGGTGAATCGGTCGCGGGTTCGGTAGGCGCGGGCGCATCGGGCAAATTCACGCAGACGGTGATTCGCGTGCCTTCGCCCGGCGCGCTGATCAGGCCGATATCGCCGCCCATCATCATGACGAGGCGCTTGCTGATCGTCAGGCCCAACCCGGTGCCGCCGAACTTGCGCGCGCCGCCGCCGCCGTGCGCCTGCGAAAACGGCGTGAACAGCAAGCCTTGTCTTGTCGTTCGAGCGGAATACCCACGCCGGTATCGGCGACGAGCAGCGTGACCAAGCGCCTGCCCGCATCCGACGGCGCGATCTCGCAGGTCAGCGTGACCGCGCCGGAATCGGTGAACTTGATCGCGTTCGACAGCAGATTGCCGACCACCTGACGCAAGCGCTGCGCGTCGGCCAGCAGCCAGACGGGACCGCTCGCGCCCTGCCGGCGCACGATCAGCGCGATATGTTTCGCGCGCGCGGCAGGCTCGTAAATCGCCGCGACGCTCGCGATCCACGCCGTTATGTCGAGCGGCGCGGGCGCGAGCACGAGGCGCTCGGCTTCGATCTTCGCGACATCGAGCAGATTGTCGATCATGCCGAGCAGATCGCGCGCCGCGTCGTGCGCCGTGGTCAACGCGCGCTCGGTCGCGGCGCGCTCGCCGGGCGCGCGCAGTTCGAGTTCGAGCAGGCCGAGCATGGCGTTCATCGGCGTGCGGATTTCGTGGCTCATGGTCGCGAGAAAGGTCGATTTGGCGCGGTTGGCGGTTTCGGCTTCCTCCTTCACGGCGCGCATCGCCTGTTCGGCGGCGACGCGACGCGCGATCTGCACGCGCA
>NZ_LFJJ01000194.1 GCF_001189365.1 Candidatus Burkholderia verschuerenii
ACCAGGTTGGTCGGATCGCACGGTAGGCGCGGCTGAAAGTACTCCTCGCCGCAGAAAAATTGAAAGTAGACGTTCTCCGCCCAGCGCTCGCACACTGACTCATCACTCTCGTTGTACGCATGCTTCAATCACACAAGAGATGGGCGATGACCCGATGCACGTCATGATGCGCCAGATCATGGCGCTCTTCGACGAGTACCAGTCCAAGGAAAACGCCAAGCACGTCATCCGGGCGCTGAAGGAGAACGCACGGCAGGGCTTCTGGAACGGCTCGCTGCCGCCGATCGGCTACCGCGTCGTCGCGGCCGAGCAGCGCGGGGCCAAGACCAAGAAGAAGCTGGAGATCGACCCGCTCCACGCCGACACGGTGCGGCTGATCTATCGCCTTGCGCTGGAAGGCGACGGGACCACGGGCCAGATGGGCGTCAAGAACATCGTCTCCTATCTGAACAAGCGCCGCATCTTCACCCGTGATGGCGGACGTTGGGGCATCGGGCAGGTTCACCGCATCCTGACGCGCCGCACCTACAGGGGGGAGCATGAGTTCAACAAGCGCAGCAAGACCAAGGAACTGAAGCCGGTCAGCGAGATCGTGACGGTTCCGGTCCCGCCGATCATCGATCCCGAGACGTTCGATACGGTGCAGAAGCTGCTCAAGGCCCGTAACCCCAAGCTCATGCTCGCCCGCGTCATCAGCGGGCCGACCATGCTGACGGGGCTGATCCATTGCGCCAAGTGCGGCGGAGCGATGACCATCCGCACTGGCAAGGGTGGGCGCTATCGCTATTATGCCTGCTCGACCCGCGCGCGGCAGGGGCCGACCGCCTGCGAGAGCGTCGCCGTTCCGATGGAGAAGCTGGACGATCTCGTTGTCGATCATCTGGAGGAACGGTTGCTCCAGCCCGAGCGACTCGAAACCATCCTCGCCAGCGTTCTCGACCGCCGACAGGAACAGGGCGAGCGTCGGCGCGACCATATTGCGGAACTGAACAAACGCGCGACCGAATCGGACTTGCGCCTCAAGCGCCTGTACGACGCGATCGAGGCCGGCGTGGCCGACATCGAGGACCCGGCGCTGAAAGACCGTATCGCCGGCCTCAAGGCGCTCAGGGATCAGGCCAGAGTGGATGCCGAGCGGGCGCAGGCCATGCTCGACAGTTCAGGAGCCAAGGCCGTCACCCCGGAGATGGTCCGTACCTTTGCGCAGACCGCCCGCCGGCGAATCAGGCTGGAAGGCGGCGGCTACCGCCGCGACCATCTCCGCGCGCTGGCACAGCGCGTCGAGGTGAATACCGGCGAAGTCAAGATCATGGGATCGAAGTCCCGGCTCCTCCAGACGCTGGTGGCGGGCAACGGCGTAAACGCAGTGCCCACTCAGGGACTGAAGTGGCGAATAGCGAGCGATTCGTACTGACGGCATCCGTGCTCGAACTCAGCAACGGATTCTTACGCAACTTCGATATTCGTGCACGCGCGAGGCCGTTTCTGATCGCGCTCGCCGAGAAAACCGGGTTATCCGTGCATCTCGCCGTGCGCGATCGTCTCGACATGGTTGTAATCGATTCAATTCGACCGCGCTCGGCCGTGCTGGTGTCGCGACTGGAAGTCGGCGGCCGGATGGATCTGAGCCGGACGGCCGTCGGGCGCGCGTATCTGTCGGTGCTATCGGCGGAGGAACGGCAGGCCTTGATCGGCAGCCTGCAAACCGCTTCCGGCGACGACTGGCCGGCCATCGCGCGCGGGCTGCAACTCGGACTCGATTACGCGCGCGATCACGGTTTCGCCATTTCCATCGGCAAATGGCATCACGGGCTGAACGCGATCGCGGCGGGCTTCGTCGGGCCGTCCGAGGAGCGTTACTCGGTGAATTGCGGCGGCGCGGCGCATTCATGCCCGCCGGAAACGCTGGTCGGCGATGTCGCGCCGGCCTTGCTCGACTGCGTCACGCAGATCGCGCTGGAAATCGGCGGCAAGGCCGGTACGCCCTTCTTCGATCAGGCCGATTAAACTAGTGCCCTCGCCGGGGTCGCCGGCCGCGTCCGACTTAGCCTCGCCTTAGTCCCGCTTCAATCCCGTGTAACACTCGTAATCAGCCGAAAGAATGGCCGGTGGACGGGTCACGGTGCGGGACGTAGCATCATGCTTCGCGTGGTCCGGCCCGGCATGCCGCGTGCGCCGCCGAGTCGTGTCGAATGGTGCCGACTCATGCCGAACCACGCCGGACATCGGCCGGGCTTGCCCGCAGGCCGGCATCCTCAAGACTCCTAGCGTTTCCGTGCGGTCGCCCGGTGCGATTTCACGGGCGCACGAACGCGTATCGCGAGACGCCGCCCATCCGCGCCACGTAACAGAATCGAAAGACCCAGTCAGCGAATCGATGGACGACCAAAAGAATTCTTCCGGGCAGCCTCGCCCGACGCCCACTCCGCCCGCCTCCCCCACCCCGACGGAACGGCCGCCGCGACGGCGACGCGTGGTGCCGCTCATCGTGGCGGTGCTGATCGTCGCGGGCGCGATCGCCTGGTGGCATCCGTGGAATCGTGGCGGCGAAAGCGGACCGGGCGCGCAGCAGGACGTGCGTCAGGGCGGCGGCCGGCGCGGCGGGCCCAATGCGATGAACATGCCGCAGCCCGTCCATGTGGCCACGGTCACGCAGGGCGAAATGCCGGTCGTCATCAATTCGCTGGGCACGGTCACGCCGCTCGCCAATGTCACGGTGAAGACGCAACTGAACGGCATTCTCACGGAAGTGCATTTCCAGGAAGGCCAGATGGTCAAGCGCGGCGACGTGCTCGCGCAAATCGACCCGCGTCCCTACGATATCTCGCTGCGCAACGCGCAAGGCACGCTGGCGCGCGATCAGGCGCTGCTGCAAACCGCGCGGCTCGATTTGCAGCGTTATCAGACGCTGCTGTCGCAGGATTCCATCGCCAAGCAGCAGGTCGATACGCAGGCGTCGCTCGTCAAGCAATACGAAGGCGCGGTCAAATCCGATCAGGCCAACGTCGATACCTACAAGCTCGATCTGACCTACGCGCGCATCACCGCGCCGGTGTCGGGGCGCGTGGGGCTGCGTCAGGTCGATCCGGGCAACTACGTGACCACGGGCGACACCAACGGCGTCGTTGTCATCACGCAGTTGCAGCCGATCAGCGTCATTTTCACGACGTCGGAAGACAACCTCTCGGCGATCCTCAAGCCGCTGCACGCGGGCACGAAGATGTCGGTGACGGCGTATGACCGCGCCAACACCACGCCGCTCGAAGCCGGCTTTTTCGAAACCGTCGACAACCAGATCGACACCACGACCGGCACCGTCAAGCTGCGCGCGACCTTCGACAACAAGGGTCTCGGCCTTTTCCCGAATCAGTTCGTCAACACAAAGCTGCTGGTCGACGTGATCAAGCAGGCGACCATCGTGCCGACGCCCGCCGTGCTCAACGGCTCGCAAGGCGCGTTCGTCTACGTCGTGAAGCCGGACAATACGGTAACGGTGCGGCTCGTAAAGCCCGGCCCGGTCGATGGCGAGCGCACCAGCATCAAGTCGGGTCTGCAGGTCGGCGAGCGCGTGGTGATCGACGGCTCGGATCGTCTCAAGGAAGGCGCGAAGATCACGATTCCGGCGGAAAAGGCGAACGCGGCGTCTGGCGCATCTGGCGCGTCTGGGGCATCGGCTGCCGCGCCTGCATCGGCGGCATCGGGCGCGCGTCACGGCGGGCATCGCCGCAAGCAAACCGACGCGCAGTAAGAGTTAAGCGAAACGCATGAATCCTTCTCGCATCTTTATCCTGCGGCCGGTCGGCACGGCGCTCCTGATGGCGGCGATCATGCTGGTCGGCCTGGTCGCGCTGCGCTTCCTGCCGCTCTCGGCGCTGCCGGCGGTCGACTATCCGACCATTCAGGTGCAGACGTTCTATCCGGGCGCATCGCCCGACGTGATGACGTCGTCCGTTACCGCGCCGCTGGAAAAGCAGTTCGGCCAGATGGCGAGCCTGAACCAGATGTCGTCGCAAAGCTCGGCGGGCGCATCGGTCATTACCTTGCAGTTCGGGCTCGATCTGCCGCTCGATATCGCCGAACAGGAAGTGCAGGCCGCGATCAACGCGGCGGGCAATCTGCTGCCGTCCGACCTGCCCGCGCCGCCGATCTACGCCAAGGTCAATCCGGCCGACGCGCCGATCCTCACGCTCGCCGTCAGCTCGAAAACGCTGCCGCTCACGCAGGTGCAGGATCTGGCCGACACGCGGCTCGTGCAGAAGATTTCCCAGGTGGCCGGCGTGGGTCTGGTGTCGATCAGCGGCGGCAATCGCCCGGCCGTGCGCATTCAGGCGAACACGCGCGCGCTGGCATCGTACGGGCTGAATATCGACGATCTGCGCACGACGATTTCCAACCTCAATGTCAACACGCCGAAGGGCAACTTCGACGGCCCGTCGCGCGCCTACACGATCAACGCGAACGACCAACTCACCGACGCCGATGCCTACAAGAGCGCGGTGGTCGCCTATCGCAACGGCCGCCCGGTGATGCTGACCGATGTCGCGACCATCGTACAGGGTCCGGAAAACACCAAGCTCGGCGCATGGGTCGATTCGACGCCCGCCATCATTCTGAACGTGCAGCGTCAGCCGGGCGCGAACGTGATTCAGGTCGTGGACGGCATCAAGAAGCTGTTGCCCGCGTTGCAGGAATCGCTGCCCGCCGCGCTCGACGTGCGCATCGTCACCGACCGCACCACGACCATCCGCGCCTCCGTGCACGACGTGCAGTTCGAACTGGCGCTGTCGGTCGTGCTGGTCGTGCTGGTCATTTATCTGTTCCTCGCTAACGTCTACGCGACCATCATTCCGAGCTTGTCGGTGCCGCTGTCGCTGGTCGGCACGCTGGCCGTCATGTATCTGTGCGGTTTCTCGCTCGATAATCTCTCGCTGATGGCGCTGACCATCGCGACCGGCTTCGTCGTCGACGACGCCATCGTGATGATCGAGAACATCGCGCGTTACGTCGAGGAAGGCGAACCGCCGCTCGAAGCCGCGCTTAAGGGCTCGAAGCAGATCGGCTTCACCATCATCTCGCTGACGGTGTCGCTGATCGCGGTGCTAATTCCGCTGCTGTTCATGGGCGATGTGGTCGGCCGCCTGTTCCACGAGTTCGCCATCACGCTCGCCGTGACCATCGTGATTTCGGCGATCGTCTCGCTGACGCTGGTGCCGATGATGTGCGCCAAGCTGCTGCGCCATACGCCGCCGAAGGAAAGCAAGCGCTTCGAGGCGCGCGCGCATCAGTTCATCGACTGGGTGATCGGGCGTTATGCCGTCGCGCTCGAATGGGTGCTGGCGCGGCAGCGCGCGACGCTGCTCGTGTTCGTGCTGACGCTGATCGGCACCGCCCTGCTCTATATCTATATTCCGAAGGGCTTTTTCCCGACGCAGGATACCGGCGTGATTCAGGCGATCACGCAAGCGCCACAGGCGGCGTCGTATCAGGCGGTCGCGGCGCAGCAGCAGGCGCTGGCGAAAAAGATTCTGCAAAATCCGGACGTGGAGAGCCTGACGTCGTTTATCGGCGTGGACGGGACGAATATCACGCTGAACAGCGGGCGCATGCTCATCAACCTGAAGCCGCGCGACGACCGCAGCAACACGTCGGCGGAAATCATCCGCACCATTCAAAGCGAAGTGGCGGATATTCCGGGCATCAAGCTGTATATGCAACCGGTGCAGGATCTGACCATCGATTCCACCGTCAGCCCGACGCAGTATCAGTTCATGCTGACGGACACGAATCCGTCCGAATTCGTGGAATGGGTGCCGAAGCTGGTCGAGCGTTTGCAGCACACGGATATCCTGACCGATGTCGCGACGGACCTTCAGCAGAACGGACAGTCCGTGTATATCGAGATCGACCGGCCGACGGCGGCGCGCTTCGGCATCACGCCCGCCACGGTCGATAACGCGCTCTACGACGCGTTCGGCCAGCGCATCATCTCGACCATCTTCACGCAGTCGAACCAGTACCGCGTGATTCTCGAATCCGAGCCGAGCGACGCGCATTACAGCGATATCCTCAACGGCATCTATCTGCCCTCGTCCACCGCAACGAACGGACAAGTGCCGCTGTCGTCCATCGCGACCTTCCATGAACGCGCGGCGCCGCTGCTCGTCACGCATCTGGGCCAGTTCCCGGCGACGACCGTGTCGTTCAATCTCGCCAAGGGCGCGTCGCTCGGCGCGGCCGTGAAGGCGATCGACCAGGCGAAGAACGATATCGCGCTGCCCGCGTCGTTCCAGATTCGCTTCCAGGGCGCGGCGCTGGCGTTCCAGGCGTCGCTGTCGAACGAACTGTTCCTGATTCTCGCGGCCATCGTCACGATGTATATCGTGCTCGGCGTGCTGTACGAGAGCTTTATCCATCCGATCACGATCCTCTCGACGCTGCCGTCCGCGGGCGTCGGCGCGCTGCTGTCGCTGATGATTACCGGCAACGATCTGGACATCATCGGCATCATCGGTATCGTGCTGCTGATCGGTATCGTGAAAAAGAACGCGATCATGATGATCGACTTCGCGCTCGAAGCAGAACGCGAACAAGGCAAGTCGCCGTACGATGCGATTTTCCAGGCGTGTCTGCTGCGCTTCCGCCCGATTTTGATGACGACGATGGCGGCGCTCCTCGGCGCGCTGCCGCTGATGCTCGGCTGGGGCGCGGGTTCGGAATTGCGCCGGCCGCTGGGCATTGCGATCGTCGACGGCCTGATCGTGTCGCAGTTGCTCACGCTGTTTACGACGCCGGTGATCTATCTCGGCTTCGAATCGCTCGGGCGCCGCCTGCGGTCGCGCTTCGGGCATCACATCAATCCGTCGCGTCCGGCGAGCGACGAGAGATAAGCGATGAACATGTCGCGCCTCTTTATCAACCGCCCGGTCGCGACGACGCTGCTCGCTATCGGCATCGCGCTCGCGGGCATGTTCGCGTTCGTGAAGCTGCCGGTCGCGCCCTTGCCGCAGGTCGATTTCCCGACCATTTCCGTGCAGGCGTCCTTGCCGGGCGCGAGTCCGGAGACGGTGGCGACGAGCGTCGCGAGTCCGCTGGAGCGGCATCTGGGCACCATCGCCGATGTCAGCGAAATGACGTCGATGAGTTTGGTCGGCACCACGCGCATCGTCTTGCAGTTCGGCCTGAACCGCGATATCGACGGCGCCGCGCGCGATGTGCAGGCCGCGATCAACGCCGCGCGCGCCGATCTGCCCACGGCCCTGCGCCAAAATCCGACCTATCACAAGGTCAATCCCGCCGACGCGCCGATTCTCGTGCTCGCGCTCTCCTCGCCCACCCGGACGCCGGGCGCAATGTACGACTCCGCCGCCACCGTCCTGCAGCAGACGCTTTCCACGGTTCCCGGCGTCGGCGAAGTCAACGTGAGCGGTTCGGCCAATCCCGCCGTGCGCGTGGAACTGGAACCGGGCGCGCTGTTTCACTACGGTATCGGACTGGAAGACGTGCGCGCAGCGCTGGCATCGGCGAACGCGAACAGCCCGAAAGGCACGATCGAGTTCAAGGACACGAACATCCAGCTGTACACCAACGATCAGGCAAGCAAGGCCGCGCAGTACAAGGATCTGGTGGTCGCGTATCGCAATGGCGCGGCGGTGAAGCTGTCGGATGTCGGCGAAGTGGTCGATTCGGTCGAGGACCTGCGCAATCTCGGCCTGATCAACAACAAGCGCACGGTGCTGGTGATTCTGTATCGTCAGCCGGGCGCGAACATCATCGAGACGATCGATCGCGTCAAGGCGATGCTGCCGCAATTGCAGGCCGCGCTTCCCGCCGATATCCAGATCACGCCGACCGCCGACCGCTCGACCACCATCCGCGCGTCGCTGCACGACACCGAAGCCACGCTCGCCATCGCCGTGGCGCTGGTCGTGATGGTCGTGTTCCTGCGCAACTGGCGCGCCACGCTGATCCCGAGCGTCGCCGTGCCGATATCGATCATCGGCACCTTCGCGGCGATGTATCTGCTCGGCTTCTCGCTCGACAATCTCTCGCTGATGGCGCTGACCATCGCCACCGGCTTCGTCGTCGACGACGCCATCGTCGTGCTGGAAAACATCTCGCGGCACGTCGAAAACGGCATGCCGCGCATGCAGGCGGCGCTGCTCGGCGCGAGCGAAGTCAGCTTCACCGTCATCTCGATGAGCATTTCGCTCGTCGCCGTGTTCCTGCCCATCCTGCTGATGGCGGGCATTATCGGGCGGCTGTTTCGCGAATTCGCGCTGACGTTGTCGCTGGCGATTGCCGTGTCGCTGGTCGTGTCGCTGACCGTCACGCCGATGATGTGCTCGCGCCTGCTCGAAGAGCCACACGAGAAGCGCGAGGAAGGACGCGTCGCGAAGTGGCTGGAGCGTCAGTTCCAGCGTCTGCAACGCGGCTATGCGCGCTCGCTCGGCTGGGCGCTGGCGCATCCGCGACTGATCATCCTAACCTTGGTCGCGACCGTTCTGCTCAACGGCTATCTGTATGTCATCGTGCCGAAGGGCTTTTTCCCGCAGCAGGACACGGGGCGCATCATCGGCGGAATTCAGGCGGATCAGAGCACGTCGTTCCAGGCCATGAAGGGCAAGTTCTCCGAGATGATGAAGATCGTCGAGGCGGACCCGGCGGTGGATAGCGTCGCGGGCTTCACGGGCGGCCGCTCGACCAATACCGGCTTCATGTTCATCTCGCTCAAGCCGAAGAGCGAGCGCAAGATTTCCGCCGATCAGGTCATCAACCGTCTGCGCAAGCCGCTCGCGGATGTCGCCGACGCGCGCACGTTCCTGCAAGCGGTGCAGGACATTCGCGTGGGCGGACGGCAATCGAACGCGCAGTATCAGTTCACGCTGCTGTCGGACACTACGTCCGATCTCTACAAATGGGGCCCGCTGCTCACCGACGCGTTGCAGAAGCGCCCCGAACTCGCCGATGTCAGTTCCGACCAGCAACAGGGCGGACTCGAAGCGATGGTCACCTTCGACCGCGCCACCGCCGCGCGCCTGAACATCAAGCCCGCGCAGATCGACAACACGCTTTACGATGCGTTCGGCCAGCGGCAGGTCTCGACCATCTACAACCCGTTGTCGCAGTATCACGTCGTCATGGAACTGGCGCCGAAGTACTGGCAAGACCCGGAAATGCTCAAGCAGGTGTGGATCAGCACGTCGGGCGGCACGGCGAGCGGGTCGGCATCGACGCAATCGACCACGACGTCGACCGCCGGCAGCAGTTCGGGCACGACCGCGTCGACCTCGAGCGGCGCATCGGAGACGACGGCATCGCTGGCGCTTGCGGCCGTGAAGAACTCGGCGACCAACGCCATCGCGGCGAGCGGCAAGTCGAGTTCGTCGGCGGGCGCGGCCGTGTCGACGTCGAAGGAAACGATGGTGCCGCTATCGGCCATCGCCAAGTTCGGGCCGGGCAATACGCCCTTGTCGGTGAATCACCAGAGCCAGTTCGTCGCCTCGACCATTTCGTTCAATCTGCCGCCGGGCAAATCACTGTCCGATGCCACCGCCGCGATCTACGAAACGATGGCCGAAATCGGCGTGCCGCAAACCATCCACGGCAGTTTTCAGGGCACGGCGCAGGCGTTCCAGCAATCAGTCGCGTCGCTGCCGATTCTGATCGCGGCCGCGCTTGCGGCGGTGTATATCGTGCTCGGCATGCTGTACGAGAGCTATATCCATCCGATCACGATTCTCTCGACGCTGCCGTCCGCCGGCGTCGGCGCGTTGCTCGCGCTGCTCTTGTTCCATACCGAGTTCAGCATCATCGCGTTCATTGCGGTGATTTTGCTGATCGGTATCGTGAAGAAGAACGCCATCATGATGGTCGACTTCGCCATCGAAGCGACGCGGCACGGCGCGAAGACCTCGCGCGACGCCATCGAGGAAGCGTGTCTGCTGCGCTTCCGTCCGATCATGATGACGACCGCCGCCGCCCTGCTCGGCGCGCTGCCGCTCGCGTTCGGTTCGGGCGAAGGTTCGGAAATGCGCGCGCCGCTGGGCATTGCGATCGTCGGCGGGCTGATCGTCAGTCAAATGCTGACGCTCTACACGACGCCGGTCGTCTATCTGTATATGGACCGGATTCGCGTGTGGTCGAAGGCGCGGCAGGCGCGGCGTAATGGCGGCGCGCGGCCGGCGAATGCGACCGAGTAAAGCTCGCGGCTGATTCGTGCGGCGCACCATCGATCGCATAAGTCCCGATGGCACGCCGCGCGCAAATGCCTTACCGTGTCGAGTCACCGCCCACGACCGCGAGCGAACTCGAATGTCATCCATGAAAGTTCTGCTGATCGGCGCGCACGGCCGCACCGGCCGTCTGATCGCGCGACGCCTGCACGAGCAGGCCGTGCCGTTTCGCGCGCTGCTGCGCAAGTCCGCGCATAAAAGCGAATTCGCGGCGATGGGCGCGGAAATCGTGCTCGGCGATCTCACTCACGACTTTTCCCACGCCTTCGACGACATCACGCATGTCGTCTACGCCGCCGGTTCCGCGGAAACCGAAGGCGTGCTTCAAGAACGCGAGATCGATCGCGATGCCGTGATGCGCACCGCCGATTACGCCAAGCGCCGCCGCGTGCATCAGTTGATCGTGGTGAGCGCGCTGTCGGCGTATCACCCGGAACGCAATCCGCTGTCGCTGCGTCATTAGTCGGCCCTTCAGAATTAGTCGAAGTCAAGGGTGGCAAGGGGCCGCCGGAAGATCGTGTTTCCCAGAACTCCCAGAAGCAATATTGATCTGAATGGTTTCCTGGGAGTTTGGAACTT
>NZ_LFJJ01000002.1 GCF_001189365.1 Candidatus Burkholderia verschuerenii
CATTGGATCAATTCCGCGAGGACGGCATTGACTGTCGCATTGCCCTCTTCGTGAATGCGCTTCGCAAGGACATACAGGCAAAGATCACGGACCCGGAGCACTCGGACGCTTACATAGAATTTGTGTCCAAGGTCAGAGATTGCGCGGAAGCGCTACGCTCACGCGATGAACTACTCTCCGATGCTGACGGATCGGCCTTCGAGCGCAGTCTCGTTGAGGCCGGGCTTATCGAGGTCAAGCGTCGAGACAGATCCGTGTCGAGGCGGGTGACTGCTGAATATGAGGGGGTCATCAGCAGTGATCCGAAAGGCTGGCGTTTCGCGTCGAACTACCTGTTGGATTCGGAGCGCGGGTATCGCCGCGCGAAAGCACTGTACGACGGGCACCGTTTTTACATTGGCGAGCAGTGGGTGTCGCCGTCGCAGATGGATTCCGATGAACTGTACTCTTTCATCGAGCAACGCCAGGCGCGAGCGAACGAGAAGCGTGCCAAAACGATGGCGTCCCGTGATGACGAGGACGCGAATCAATACCTCTCACGGCCACATCTTGACCACCTGAAACGCGCGGGGCTACCAGACGAGCGTGACGGTCGCGACATCAAGCCGGACGACTTTCTGGACACGTTCGGATTCCGCGCGTGCGAATTCGGGAACTGGCTGCCGGACATTGAACGCCAGGACGTTCTGAATCGTGCGTATGACTCGCTGTCTACGCTCGCGCGCGTGCTCGGCGTACAGAAGACGTTTCTCAGCCTCGGAGGGACGCTTGCCCTTGCATTCGGCTCTCGCGGCGTGGGCCGCGCCCTCGCTCACTATGAGCCGGCGAGAAAGGTGATCAACCTGACCAGGCTGAAGGGGGCTGGCTCACTTGCCCATGAGTTTTTCCACGCGCTGGACGACTATATGGGTGAGCATGTTCGGGAGTTGGTCAAGGGGTCGTCGTATCGAGGCACGACAAGCGACAGCTACTACGCATCCGAAGTGTTCCTGACGCAGAAGCGTGTGCGCGGTGCGTACCGCCTGAACGAGATCGTTCAGGTAGGTTACGTTCCTGCGGACCTCCGTGAGCGCCTTCAATCTCTTGTGACCGGCGTGAATGCGCTGACAATTCGCCGATACACCGAAGACGAGGCGCGTTCTGTCGCGATGCATCGACTCGAAGCCACGCGGCACCAGATCTGCAATCAGGTCACAGGTGTGCTCGGCGCGCTGATGCCCGATCAGTCATATGCCGCCCGGCACAACACTGCTGAGCGCATGACTGAAGAGGTGTTTCAGGAAGTGTCTGACGACCGGGTGCCGCGGCTGCGAGCCGGCGAGCGCCATCCGCTTGTGGAGCGGCTGGCGAACATACGCCCACAAAAGCCTTTGGGGCGCGCCGAAGCCAAGGCCGTTGCAGCGACGCTGATCCGGCTTGCAACCGCGATCAGGGAGTTACCCGAGATACATCTGGTCGCGACTGACAGGGACACGTTGTTGCAGTCCGAGTACATGAATAGACTCGTCAACACCAAGTTCTTCAAGGACGCGGAAAAGTTTGATGAGAAGAAGGCAAAGGCTTACTGGTCATCGGTGCGCGAGATGGCCGCGCGGGGCTTCGAGGCGTATGTGCAGGATCAATGCGTCGCGAGAGGCTGGCAGGACGACTATCTCGTCCATGGGACCGAAGAGTCGCGCTTCGAGCTTAGCGCGAATGTTCCATATCCAGTTGGGGCCGATCGGGAAAGCTTGCGAGTGGCATTTGATGGTCTCGTGGCTTTCGCGAGAGAGGAGCTTGCACCCGAAGCGGTGATCGAGGATGTTCAACCCGTAGCGCCGCGCCCGAAGGCGGCATAGGAGTATGCGTGTCTCATCTCATCCAGTTCATCGAGCGCGTTCGCGATAGCCTGTCCCCGGACGAGTGGAAGTTTTTCAGCGCGCGTTATATCGAGCGAAAAAGTGTGGCCGACTCCGCTGCGCTTGTGCCCGCGTTCGCGGGCGACGGCGAGGCGGTGCATCAGTTGGTGTTGCGGAAGCTGCGTGCGGGCGGGGTGCAATCGTGAACCAGGCGGATTTCGAGGCCGACGAAAAGCGAACGGCGACCGCGCAGATTTTCAAAAGCCTCGCGGTCGAAATGCTCGAACTTGCTGCGCTTGATCTGTCTCGGCCAGAACCCGACTCGCTCGATCGCACGCCATCGGCGGCTGCACGTCGCGCGGATCGGCACAGCGCGATGTTGTGGCTGGGCGGAAAGGGCGACCGGGGCGTGGTGACGTTCGCTTTGTGCTGCGATGCTCTGAATGTGCCACTTGAAGCGATGCGCGATGCGACGCTCGCAGCGCCGGGGCGAGTGCTCGCGCAGATCCGTGCGATCTCGAACTCCGACAGCCAGAGTGTTGGCGACACGGAAAGGGGCCAGCAGGCAAGCCGTCGGCGTGCTTTGTCGTGTCCTCTTTAATACGTATAATTACAACGATATGTATTTTTCACGGTGAGATATGGACGGCTTCAGAATACCGGTCGAGCACCATCGAGCCTTGGCACGCTACTACGAGAAAGTGCTCGAATGCTCCTTCGTGCTGAGCGGCGAGCAATGCGACGCGTCGGAGGTCTTCCACCGTGAGGGCTTTCTCCCGTTGATCGTGGAAGTCGCAAGTACGAGAAGCCAGCGCGCTTTCAACCAGCCGATCAAGGCCGAGATCGTTGCGCACGAAAGCGCACTGCTCGGTAAATCCGTGGTCCTCCCGGATGACGCGGACCAGCCAATCTTGCTGCTGCTCGTTCGTGCAGCAGAGCTTGTATTCAAACCGGTGCGCGGTCAGACGATCGAGTTGTATCCGATCTTTGAATACTGCTGGATGGCACCAGAGAAACGCGCACGTGCGGCATGGCAACCATCCGATATCTGAGAGACCATCAATGACGATTCGACATTCCGTCCGGCTGCTTTTAGTGGCGGCCCTCGTCTCCTCGATCGCAGGACAAGCGGTCGCCGGAACCTGCACGATGTCAACGCAAATGACAAATGCTCAGACGCAGGAGCAGCAACGTCGTTTGAACAACATCACCACGAATTTTCAGCAGCTTCAATTGCTGAATCAGTTGCAGACCGCGTGCCTCGAAAACTTTCCTCAGTTCCCGACCCAATGGTTGGGCAACAGCGTGGCGGTAACCACCGCTTTCAACAAGATCAAGCAGGCGTCGTGTCAGCAGCTTGCGAATCAGGCGCGAGCAACGACGACGCAGGCGATGGCACAAGCGCAGGCCGCAGTGCAGCAGCAAATCAATAACATCGAGAAGAACGTCACGGGTGCGACAGGTGGTTCTAGCGGGCTGCTGTCCGGCGCGGTGAATCAGGTCACGCCGTCGTCCGGTAGCGTTATCTCCACCATCACTGGCAGCCTGTCGAGGCTCTTCCAATGAAGAAGATCGTTTCCCTGTCGGCCTTGTCTCTTGCCACCCTGATGTCGTCCAGCAGTGCCTATGCCGTTTGTGACGGCTGCGTGGTGAGCGCGGTGGAACTCGCGTCCACGACTATCACCGGCGCAATTACGGCGCTTGGGTCTTCGCTCTCAACCATTCTCAACGAGATCGATACCGACGTTGCGAGCATTGGCTCCAAGGTATCGGACAGCCTTGTGCAGGCTGCGAACACGCAACGCGAGATGGCGCTCGAAGTGCAGCGGCAACAGGAGATGGATCAGGTCGCGCGCGAGACTGAGTTACCTATCGATCCGTGCGCAACGTCGTCCAGCAATTACGCCATGCAGGCCGTCCATAGCGCGAATACTACGGCTTCGAGCTATCGGCCGGGGGGTGGGGCGAGCGTGAGCAGCGCGCCATTGAGCAAAGCGCTCAATGGCCCCGCTCCGTCTGTTGAGGCTTCCCGACGCGCTTCGACTGCGATTCACCAGGCGAAATATTGCTCCGCAGTCGAGGTGCAGCTTGGTTACCCCGGATGCTCAACGTCCACAATGCCGGATGCTGACTCGAACGCTGACTCGCTCTTTACCGGGGCCGGCATGCCTGGCAAGGATGCAGATCTGACGTTCACGAAGGATCAGGAGGAGGTTGCACGCGCCTACGCGCGTATGTCGATCGATCCCAATCCGCCCGAGAACATTTCGAAGGCAGAGGCGACCACCGAAGTCGGAAAACTGTATATGGCGATGCAGAAGGCGTATCAGGCCAACATGACTTCAGCGCAAAAAGCGATGAACGACGAGATCGCTTCGCATATGCCGTTTCCGGGCAGCGCACAACTGATCCAGGACATCAACCAGTCTGACGCAGCAGCGCAGTATTTCAACGCAACGGCTTCGAGCGTGGCGAAAAGCACTGGCACCATGAGCCTGGCAGAACTGGAAGATTTCGAGGCAGGGCGTCGTTGGAGAAATCCTTACTGGCAGATCGAATTCGCGACGTTGGCTGACCCGACCAAGCTGGCACGCGAGCAGCTTTTTGTGTCTGCCTTCATGGCGGATATCCAGTATCAGCAGTTCCAGAAGAGCAAGCACATTGACGTGATGCTTGGACAGATCCTGGCCGCATTGGAGCGATCCGGCGACCGGCCGGCTCTGGAGGCGCAGCTTCAGCGTGTGCGGGCGACAAACGCGAGGTGACGAGATGATTCAGCAGGAAGTTGGAATTCCGTCTGCGGCTAATCGGCTCGCGATGTTTCGCATCGGCCGGGTCGATAATGGAGTGACGAGCATCGCGGCGACCGCGCAGCGGTTCCGGGAAGCGGTCGATATGGCGCTGACGGATAAGTCGGAGGTTGTTTCGACTAAAGTCGTCACAAAGGCGTTTATCGCCTCATATCAGGCATTCTCCGAATCGTTGGAGGCCGCCCGCACAGGTGGGGTCGTAAAGGGCGCAACGATCGACGTTCTGGAGTCGATCATGAAGAAGCTCAAGACGGAATACGCGGATGGGCTTGCCTCGCTGCGCGGTGATGTTGCGCGACTGGAGGATCGTGGACCCATGTCAATGAAGGAGTTCTGCGCAGCGGCGAGCGATAAGATCGACAGGCTCGAACAGTTCTGGCAGACGACGTATCAGCACGCGCCGAAGATGAAGATGTAATGGTCTGCGGCCGGGCGGTCGTGCGCTAACATTGAAATCTTGTTCAAGGGCGGGGAAAAAGGATGGTGAGGGCGAAGGCCAAGGCGCGAGCAATTACGGATGGTCTCTTGCGAGAGGCACCATTCGAAGCTGATCGAGGCCGCCTGCTGACGACAGACGAGGCAAAGGCCACGATCGCGGCGAAAGGCTGGACCAATCGCGCGTTGGCCGACTGGTGGGGATGCCGCGCCGAGTATATCAGCAAGATCATCCACGACCCGGCACGCAAAAGGCATTTCGATGATGCGCTTCGTGGCCTTCCGTATGCGTCTGAGATTCGCCCCCCCGGATCGTAGATAGGATCACGAATATGGTGAACAACTGGATCAGAATGCGTCAATGGATTAGGCGAATGTCGGGCTTTGATCGAGATGAGTCCCCTGACGATGCCGATATCGAGGCGATGGAAAGTTTGAGCATTACGAGCCAGCTTGCCGCCGTGCCCGATGCCTATCTGGAATTTCTTCCTCACGACATTTGCGACCTGATACGGCACGCCAAGAGCCTTCATGGGGACATCGCAACGGCCCAGGCTCAGCAGGTCGAAGAGATCGCCCGTAAGACTGTCGGATTCGTGCCGCTTTACCATGTGTTTCGCACGACGGGGCATTGCTCCGACAACTTCATTACTTTGCCACGGGGCGTGCCGCTGATCGATGTGGCGTCCGAAGCGATCGCGGAGCGCGAGCGTATCCGCGCCGCGATCAGATCGACGGGGTTCAATATCGAGGTCTGTGACCCGTGGGGCAGACCAGGGTAAAGGGGGAAGTGGTGTCAAAAGTGGAAGAGTTTCAGCGGAAGGCGGAAGCAGTGCTTCAAGCGCACTCAAACGGCGTCGAGCGCGGTCTGTATCAGGACGCGAGCGGCCGGCTTATAGAGGTTTCGAGCATAGGCCCGAACGTGGAATTCATCCCCCAGGGCGGAGGCTTCCTGCGCTCGATGTCGCGAGCCGATTTCGAGAAGAACTTCGTGCCTGCAACAGTGCCCGCTTTCGAGCGGGCGACGATCACTGCGGATTGGTTGCCTGAAGGCGTCAATCTGCCCGCTTACAGCAATGGCCTTGCATGGAACGGGTGGGCGATGCCGTACTTCGATCGCGAAACGGCCATGCGTCTGGTCGAGATCATGCCCGAGATTCGCTATGACGAGCAGCATGACGCCTTCATCGCGCACGACGAAACCTCCGGCGAGGACGATGTTTTCGCGGGCGTCTCGATTCAGGTTGAAGGTGAGGCCGTTACTGTCTATCCGATCGGTGCTGGCTCGTGGTGTTGGGAAACTTCGGATGAGGACGAACAGTCAGCCGACACACGGCCGAAGATGCGTTTGTGACGAATGCTGGCCAGTCTCGATATCGGGTTTGGCGGTTATCTCCGGCCTGTCTTTGCAGGTGCTGTCGATCCTTGATGTGAATCCTCGTAGCGCGCACGGAAGTGCGCGCGAATCCGTTGCTGGCGAGGCGTCGGTGGGTCGCTCAAGCATGGCTCTGCGTCCAGTTCGTGTTGGAACGCCTCCCATAGCACGTTGGGTACGCCGGCAGGGCAATGCCGAAGCACTCGTCGGATCTGATCCGCGCGCAGGATGGTAGCCCGCAGGCGACGGATCTCCCAAAGCAGATCGAGCACTTCAGGAGCGGGATTCTGATCGTAGAGTTCGGCCAGCTTGGCGGCGGTCAATGGTGGGCGGTAAGACATGGCACTACGTCCAATAGAACACTGTGTAAACGTACAGTATTAACGGGTGCCAGTGCAATGTGCGATCGCAGCAAAATGGCTCTGGAAAAACCGTCCTGCAGCTGCTTGTTCGAATCCGTGGGATCGGCTCCAGATAAGGCGCTGCTAGCGATAAGTGTGTAATGTTGCGTTGCAACGATAAAAGCAGTATGGGCGGCCGTCCGGCCGCTCGAATGGGTGGGGATGAGATCATCCCCTTGGGTATTCGAAAGGAAAGGAAGGGAAAGAATATGGCGGGTCGCAGTTACACGGAAATCCAATCGCAGATCGAGGCTCTCCAAGAAGAGGCCAAAGTGGCGCGCGAAGCGGAGATCGCAGAAGTTCTCGAAGACGTGCGCCGAAAGGTAGCCGCCTATGGGTTGACCCCGCAGGACGTATTTGGGCGCAAGCGTGCGGCAAAGGGCACCAAGGCAGCAGTGCCGGTGAAACCGGCCTCTGCGGTCAAGTATCGCGATCCCAAGACGGGCGCGACGTGGAGCGGTAAGGGCCGCGCACCCGGTTGGATTGCGAAGGCGCGGAACCGTGACAAGTTCCTTGTCGAGGGGCAGTGATATCAAACGATAGCATCTGATATCGCTCGATATCGGATGCTATATCGCTCCAGCTTTCTGAAGTCGGCGAATCTCGGCGAGTAGCGCCGCGATTACATCATCGGCGTTCTGACACAGCACGCATTCTTTCGAGGTCTGTAGCCTGACCTTTCTCGCGGTCGTGACGATCGCGCGGTACTGGCTACGGGAGGTGGCATGCCCGAAAAGATGGACCCACACGTAATGCTGGGTGCCAAGCTGGTAGAGGACGCCTTCTCCCTTCCCCGTGTAGATCTCGAGTGTTGCCCGGCAAAGAGCTTTGGGCACGGCGCGCACGAGGCCGTCTTCGATTTCTGCGCGCAGCCTAGTGATCGCGCCGCTGCGCTTTCGAGGCGCGTGGTCTGCTGTCAGGCCGAGGCGTGGTTTGGGCGTGCGCACGTGAATCGTCCTGTTGCCTACATGCGCATCCGTGGTCGGTGCTCGGCGGAAGACGGTGCAGACTCGGCAGGAATCGGGACGGGTAGTTCCTGTTCCGCGATTTCCATATCGAAGGCCGATGAGGCATTCGTGGCGGCCTGTGGCCCGAGAAAGACCCTTGCCCATTCCGAAGTGAGTTGCGAGATCGAGCGGATTCGCTGATACGGGTCCGTGAAGTGCTGCGCAAACTCGAAGCATTCGGCCGCGTCCTGCACGGTCGGGTTCAGGATGGCTGCGACAGGCGGCCCTCCGTAACGCTTCCAGATCGTGGGCATTGTCTGAGACGCCATAAATTGCTCGGTCGGCGTCAATTCCCGCCGTTGCACCAGTTCGAGCAGCTTCGTCGCGTTCAGATCCGAGAGCATCGCATCGACCGGATTGTTCAGCACGATCGGCCGCTCTGAAGTGATGAGTCGGGGTGAAATTGAGTAATCAAGTGCAATGAAAACCGCGTGCGCGCTGCCGTCACGCTCCGTCCTCAAAATGAAGTGATCGCCCCGCTTCATGAAAAGCGCATGCTCGGCTGGAGAGAGTTCTACCGGATCGTGCGCCGGATTCTGGTGATGAGGCACGCCGGAGACGCGGATGACCGACAGAGGACCGGACAAGGACTCGATATGTATCGGAGCGCAGTTACTCAGTGCTGATCGAGGTGTGGCCCCCGTGCGTTGCTGGACGACGCGCATGGCGCGAATGTACGCATCCACTTGGGCGCTTTCCTCGGCGTCGCAGCGGAAGGTATCGTTTTGATCGAAGAAGAGGCGAACGGAATGCGGCGCGAGCATGATGGCCTCTTAGGGGCGAAAGCGGGGGGTGGCCTGGGCGACGATTTCAGGTTCGTCCGGGGCTGAATCGTCGTCGCCGACGATATGGCGGATTTGCTCTGTGGAAAGGCCGTAGGTCTGCTGTGCGAATTCGTGCGCGACGCGCTGTTCATCGGCGCGGGCCTTGCGCAGTTGATTGGCTTGCTCTTCAAGGCTTTCCGGCCCTTCGCCCTGGATCATTGCGAGCTTGATATCGTGAACCCGTTCGCGAGCGGCCAGCAGTTCGCGGTGGTGATCGTAGATGCTGGCCATAACGCGGCTGTCGGTCGCATCTCCGAGATATAGCTTGTGCGGGTCGTAGGAACCAGGCCCGACCTTCACGTAAGCGGCTGCGCCCATCAGGGTCGCGGTTGCCGTCGCGCCGACGACGATGCCGCGCCGAAACGCAACGCGCAACCGCTCGGCCCGTGGCGTAATCGCAATGCCTTGACCGAACGTGTGGTCGGTGGCGAGGATGTGTTGCTGGAGACGCTGAAGGCTTTTCATTTGGTCACCTCAGTGGCGCAGAAGTTGTTTGATTTCCGCGAGGCGTGACTCGAAGAGCGAGTCGGAGATGATCCGTCGATCGCGGAATACATCGTCGGTCGTTGCGGCTTCGGCTTCGACCAACGCAAGCGCGAGTGCAACGAGCGCGTGATGCTGACGAATCGCTGCTAATTGCCGCCCGACCGTTTCCAGAAACTTTCCCTGTTCCTGTGGCATGGCCGTCTTTGCGAGCAGCAGCGCGCTCGCGACCGCCACGGTTGCGTCGCAGATCTGCCTCGGCGCGCTTACCGAAAGGCGAAGGAGATTTTTCGCGAGATCAGCGTCACCGGTCGAGCCGAGGATTTCGGTCACAACCTCTTGTACTACGGGGTCAGGCAAGTGGATTTGCACGGTTTGACTCCCTCTCGATTTGCATGTATCGTTACAATCATACGGAATTTCCAACGCATTATACCGGCATTTCCGTAGCGGGAAAGCATCCGGGTCGAGACCCCGCTCTGCCTGGATGCCGCCCCGGTTTGGCCCTCCCTATGCCGGATGGACGTACCCCCGTTCATCCGGCTCTTTTTCGGATACGAGCCAATGTCGAGCAGCTTTTCACTGTTGCTTCGCGCTCGCGTCGCCGTCGCGACGTATCACTTTTCTGACGGACCATTCCGGCTGTATTCCGACGCCCTTCGCCTTGCGCGCAAGGGTGGTGTCGCGCGGGCAGACGAAGGGCTGGATATCGAGGCTCCGTTGCTGGCAGCGACTGGCCTGAACCTCCCGTTTGACAGATCTTTGTCTGAGGTGCGCGCCGAATATCGGCACGCGTACCGGATAAGCCTGCCGGTGCAGGGCGAGTATTTCACCCTCATACAGAGAGACGGCTGGGTGCGTATCAAGAGCCTTGAGCGCGATGGCTCGCACGGATCAATTACCGTTTCATGGCGAAGCGCCCCTGAACTTTTCCGGCTGCTGCGTGAGCAGCCGACTTCCTACCGCCTCGGGCGCGAACTGCTTTCTATGGGCGGCTCTCATTTTGTTCGCGTGGATGACGCAACCACCAGTCACTTCGGGCAACTCCATCTTGGGGCAGATCATCCTTCGCGCGGAGGAATCTATTTTGGAAATCCCGCAACCGAGCACTTTCACCTCTCAGCCCTCGTTGCACTGGAAAGAAGGGTGCTTGCACTGACGAGCGGCCCGACGCCACTGTTTGCAACGACGCTGCGGGAAATGCCTGGTACACCAGAACGTATCCGGCTATCAAATCGCAAAGCGGTCGTAGAGCATAGCTATTGATTGGAGCGAGGAATGACCACCGATAAGTCCAAAGTCTTCGACAAGATCAGGAAATGCCTTGCGCTGTCGAAAAGCTCAAACGAGCATGAAGCCGCTGCCGCGTTGAGGCAGGCGCATGCGCTCATGCGACTGCATGGAATCAACGAGGATCAGGTCGAAGCCGCGTCGGTTGGTGATGCGGCTACGAGCGCGGGAGCGAAGCGCCGGCCGCCGCTATGGGAGGCTGCATTGGTTGGCATAGTCGGTACGACGTTCGGGTGCGCCGTCATCTTCGAGCGCGACTGGAAGAACGGGTACTGGCGGTTTGTCGGAGTCGGCCAGTCGGCCGAAATTGCCGCCTACGCCTTCGAAGTCTTGTTTCGACAGTGCAGGAAAGCGCGCGCCGAATACATCGCCGCGCGACTGAAGCATTGCGCCAGCAGTCGGAAGATCGAGCGTGCCGATATGTTCTGTCGCGCATGGGTCGGCACGGTGGCGCAGCAGGTATCGGAGTTCGCCGATACCAAGCGCGATGCTGCGATCGCAACGTATCTGAGGCTGAAATACCCTGAGACGGCCGATTCGCCCGAACTGAACCCGCGCGATCGGACGCCCAACCGGAAGGTCGATCGCAGCCTCTACATGGATTTTCTCGCAGGCAAGGATGCTGGACAGTCTGCACGCCTGCATCACGGCGTGGGAGCGTCCAGCGAGCCGCTGCAACTTTCCTGAAGGTGAGCATGGTGTGGGATCAGGTTCAGTGGTGCGCATCAGTGCTCGGGATACTTGGAGCAATAACGAACAGTGTCGGCGGCCGTCTGCTGCGTCTTACGTGGCCTGTCTGGTTGTTGTCGAACCTGCTAGGGATCGCGGCCCTGTGGCATCTCAACGCACACGGATTTCTGGCGCAGCAATCGTTCTATCTCGGCACAACATTGATCGGAGGCTTTCGCCAGTTCTGTCCACGACAGTGGGGCGCACTGGCGACAAGTGTCAACGAAGCCGGGCGACGCATAGCTCGTTGGT
Organism: Candidatus Burkholderia verschuerenii; assembly: GCF_001189365.1. Taxonomy (GTDB): domain Bacteria; phylum Pseudomonadota; class Gammaproteobacteria; order Burkholderiales; family Burkholderiaceae; genus Caballeronia; species Caballeronia verschuerenii. The sequence goes on from NZ_LFJJ01000002.1 coordinate 11,445, forward strand.
GAGCAAGGGGAGAGGGATGTTTTCGAACGATCAGACGCGTGACGCTGTTATCCGGCGCATGCGCAGGGTGTGGGGAGAGGACTGCTCGATTCAGATCTACGGATCGGGAGGCAGGATCGTAGGAGAGGGCGAAATCGTCCGGTTCACGGATCTCGAAGATCTGGAGAAGATCATGAAGAGCCGCCCGGTTTCCACCGAAATTCGCGCTTGCTAGGTCAGATAAACTGACCTATTATCGAGCCGTATTTAGGATCAGTGGAGGGCGGTCATGGAAGAGCAGGCAGCTATCGAGGGCATGTGCAAGCGCGAGGCGAAGATCTACAAGGTCGAACTCATGGACCGAGGGCAAGATCTGACCACACTTCATGTAGTCGATGGTGTGATCGTCTATTGCGGACCGTTCCAGCGGCTGATATGGGAAGGCCGATCGCTCACGGCAAAGGTCTTTGCAGAGGGCGACATCATCACATTCGCAGAAGAAGGCCGATCGCTTGCGTACCCCGTCGTTTGTGTGCGGGAAATCGAGCGCGAGATGCCGTATCAGGCATGGTTGGAGCAAATCGACGCACTCGCATGGGAGCAATGGGGCGAGCGCACCTATACAGCGAACTCTGGTGCAAACAATCCGGGTGACCCGTGGATCGAGCCGTATCTCAGAGGCGAGTCGCCTACGGACGCATGGGAAGAAGAAGTTAGCGCGGCGGGCAGCTAGTCGCAAAAAACGCGGGGAATATCATGAAAAAGACTTCCGTAAAACTTGAGCGCGCAGTGGCTGATTGGAATCGGCGGCACGGCGTCGGCGCGCTTGTGAAGTATCACCGGATCATCGGTGAAGGTGAAGGCGTCGCGACGAAGACACGTAGCGAAGCGTGGGTGCTGAGCGGGCATACCGCCGTTGTGATGGTAGAAGGCGTTTCGGGGTGCGTTGCTCTTGAGGCCGTCAACCCGTTGGGCGCGGTGAACAAGCAGCAACGCGCAACGGAGGGCGTATGAGCCGACGTAGCAGGGAAAAGCGAGTGACGTTGCGTGGCGCTTGTGAACCGGTTGACAACGACGGGGTCGAGCGCGCCTTCGCGGAGTTGAACGGCGCACAGCGCAGGGTCGGCGTAGACAGCGACGCTATCGAGCCGGCCGAGTGTGAACAGGTGGTCGCGTGCCTCGGCGACGACACGGCCACGCTGCGGGACGATGAACAGTACGTCAAGATTGCCGTAAACATGGAAGCGGCTTCACGGCTGCTCGATGAGTCGAATCAGCGCGCTTCCGCACTTCAGCATGAGATCGACCGCCTGAACGCGATTATCCACACGCCGTATAACGACGATTTCATTCAAGGTGTGGCTATCGAAGCCGAGTTCCAGCGGCAAAAACACGGCGACGAGGATGCGCGAAAAGATCCGGCGCAGTGGTATTGGGTAGTCGGCTATCTCGCAGGCAAGGCGCTGTACTCGTGGTTGCGCGGCGACATGGAGAAGGCAAAGCATCACGTCATTACTACGGCTGCATTGTGTGCGAACTGGCATCGCAAGCTGAAGGGCGAGGGCAACTACAACGTCCATCACGCTACGGCCGCCAATGAGGCCCACGCGTTGATCGGTGATGCTGCGATGTTGGTTCACGGGGGCACGCAATGAGCGTCACCGCATTCAAGATCAAGAATGTCCCTCCGCCTGGGAAAAAGCGGATCGGCGAGTGGCTCAATATGCGTGTCCGCACCAAGTGCGATATGGAGAATGGTTACGCGACCATTCCGGCCGGTTCGCTTGCGATCGTGACAGGTACTGGAAACGGCTTGTGGCTGAAAATCGATCCATGCCCGCATTGCGGCATATCGGTCAATATCTCCCGCGTACACGGCACCGATGTCGAGCCGATAGACGGCGTGCCTTCAGGGGCAGTCGCATGAAAACGGCTGACGTAAGGGTGGCTCTTCGTTCTCGTTTCTGCTCGCCAGAATGGGCGCTCTTCTTCGAAGTGGGAGACGCGACCGGTGTTCAGCATAATCGGTGGGCGGATGCAGTTGCAATAAACCTGTATCCGTCGCGCGGGCTGGAAATCCATGGCTTCGAGATCAAGGTGAGTAGATCGGACTGGTTGCGAGAACTCAAGAATCCGGCCAAGTCCGCACCCGTGCAGCAATTCTGCGATCGATGGTGGGTGGTTGCTCCTGACGGAGTGATCCTCGATGGCGAGTTGCCGCCCACGTGGGGGCGTTACGAGGCGCAAGCGAGCGGAAAGCTGCGTCAGGTTGTTGCTGCGCCGAAGCTGGAGCCAAATGAGATCAATCGCGCTTTCGTTGCCGCAATGCTGCGGCGCGCCAGCGCGACGGATGAGGATCTCGTGAAGGCTGCTGTATCCGCAGAGATCCAGCGCTTGCGTCAAGCTGATGAGCAACGCGTGGCCAAGGAAATTGATGCACGCACTCGGCGCTTCAAAGAAACGCAAGAAGCAATCGCCGAGATCGAGGCAATCAGCGGCGTGGAGATCAGTCATTGGGGAAAAAGCGAGCAGATCGGCCGTGCGGTCAGGGCGGTCCTGACCAGCGGCGTTCTCGAAACATGGGGCGGTATCGAAGGCGTCAAAAAGCGCGCGGCAGCGATACTGGCGCAGTGCGATGAGGCATTGGCATTGTTTCCAGCGGCAGAAGCTAAGGCGGACGAATGCAACACATGATGGTGGAGTTTGCCGCCGTGCCGATGGCGATCCGCTCCGGCCTAGTTGCCCTTGTCGGCCTCGTGATCGGCAGCTTCCTCACGGTCGTAATTCACCGACTGCCTATCATGCTCGTCCGCGAGTGGGCGGGTCAGGATCAGCAAGTCGAAGCGGAGGCGTCCGGCCGCTACAACTTGCTCGTGCCTCGTTCGGGATGTCCAGTGTGCGGGCATCAGCTTCGAGCGTGGGAGAACGTTCCTGTACTGAGCTATCTATTCTTGCGTGGGCGATGCAGCCAGTGTCGCGCTGCGATCCATTGGCGTTACCCGCTGATCGAGATGCTGTCCGCGATGCTCGCAGTGTTCGTTATGTTGCGCTTCGGCGTATGCGGGAAAGCACTGGCTGGCTACCTGTTCGCAGCGAGTCTGCTGACGTTGGCGTGCATCGACGCAGAGACGGGGTTGCTACCGGACGCGATTACTCTTCCGATGATAGCGGCTGGACTTGTCATCAATTTCGCGGGCGTTTTCACGACATTCCGAGCAGCCGTGATAGGTGCGGTTGCGGGTTACGCAATGCTGGCTGCGGTGTTGTACGCCGCGCGTGCGCTCGGTGGTCGGGACGGTCTCGGATTTGGCGATCTGAAGCTTTTCGCCGCGATAGGCGCCTGGTTCGGCGTGGCGTCTGTAAGCCAGGTATTCCTCGTCTCGTTTGTACTGGCCGCAGCGCACGGCGCGTCGCTGGTGGTGCGCGGCAAAGCATCGAGCGACGACGCGATGCCATTCGGACCATTTATCGCGCTTGCCGGCGTCTTCACGCTGTTTGCGGGCCTGCCATTGGCATTGTAGTAAGTGCCGACGAAGAGGAAAGAGAATGACCGAGATCGCAACTACGGCGGAGCGTTTAGTGCGGCACGTTTCTGAACGCGAGATGGCGATTGCGCTGGTGCTCGAATTTGCCGAGTCAGGGTTGTCCAAATTTTCTCTGTTTGGCTTCTACGACGATGACGCAGAATTTATGAAGGACGTAGCTGATCGACTGCGGGCAGGCTTCACGAAGTCATTTCACAACAAGCTGACCAAGGTCGTCAGATGCCTCGTAAGGTATGGTGTTCTGCACTCTGAGATGCGAGGCACGCATAAGGAGTATTTCGGTGAACCGACCAAGCAGATGGAATATTGGCTGCGGCCCGGCAAGGCACGGTTGCTTACCAGGGGCGAGACGGATTGCACCATGTCGCCGGAAGACGAGGCAGCTTTTCTCTTGCGACATGCGTATCCAGACCCGAACGATGACTAAACCACGAGTGGAGCGGTGAACATGAAGGTTGGAAAACTCATTCTTTCGGCGGCTATCGGGATTCTGGTCGTAGTCTGCATCGAGGCGGCGATCTTGCATCTTGAGTTAGTGGCGAGGCAGAGCGTGATCCAGCCTGCGATCTCGCATGCTGTCGCGGTGGTCCCCAAGCCCGAGGGCTTGGTAAGTCGCGCAGATCTGTTTTCGACGGCCCTATTTTGCGGGGGCGTCTACGCGCTGAGCCTGGTGCTGCTCGCCGTGTTCTACCCGTTTTTTGCCGGTGTGCTGTGGCAGCACATGATCGGCCCGGTGCTCGCGAATCGGTGGCCGTCGCTCGCGCGGAGCATAGATCGAGCGCGCCCGTCTTACCTGCCAACCGCGCCCGGCCAGCCGTTCGTGCTGAGCGTTGGCCTGTTCCCTGCGCCACTGCACGCTGTGACGACGGGTATCCGTGATGGCTTTCTGCTCGGCGTCGGGGCGGCACTGTTGCCGGACGTTGTGACGCCTTGGTTCTTCACGGCGATTCTGGCCGTGACCATGGCGAAGCACGCCTGGCGCGTTTCGATGGCCGAAGGCGCGGTGGCTGTCGATCGGGTGATCTACGCGGGGAAGGAAGTTCTGATGTATGCGTTTGCAATCCTCGCTCTCCAGTCTGTCGATCTCCTGCACTGAAAGCGGTCATTTGACGAGCGCGATAATATGTGTATCGTTATATCGATACGCATATTCTGAGGGTTTCAAATGTCTCAAGAGCCGAAGGTCGTGCGACCGCTACCGAAAGCGGTAGCAGTGGTCAAGTGGAAGCACTTTTTCGACAGGGAAATCGGCGGTGCCGCGCAACCTCGCGAGCATCAGATTGCCGCCCTTATCCGCGCCGGGGCGACGGAAGATGCGCTGAAACGGTTTTGGCTGGAAACGAAACACCTTACATGGCCCGCATCCTGGGGCGTGTCTCCGTGGGAAACGGCCTCATCCATCGGATTCGCGCTCGAGACGGAGGCGATGAACAGCGCGAACGTGAGCGCCTTCGGCAGGGAGTGCGTCGCGATGTTCAGGCGGTCGCTGGCCGCGAAGGATGTCGAGCCTCGAAACGTCAGCGCGACCATGGACGATCGCTATGCGGACGCCATTATCGGGAACCGTCCCGATCGCTTCGACGGTCTCGAAATCCAGGGCGTCAGAGAAATCATGGACCCGTCTAATCCGGGGGCTGGTTGCTGCGAGGTCGATAACGACAGTCCAGAGTTCTTCTCCGTCTATGTCCATCATCGGACGGGGGGCGTAGCGTGTGTCGGCGACCACGGTTCGCACGATCTCGCCTCGGCGTATGCAAATGCCCTTTCTGAGACCCATGGATGGCCGATTCATGACTACGTTGCGCAAGCGGAGAGCGCAGCAAGCCGCCCCGCGCCGGCACGACTCCGCATGTGAGGTGATCGACATGGAATCCGTCCAAAAAGTATCCGTCGTGCTCGATCTGCACCCTGAAGACTATCGGCGCATGCGCGAGGCGGCCGAGAACGCCAAGATGCCCGAAGGGGAGTTTTGCGGACTGGCTTTGCACCGGGGTATCGGTATGCTGCGCGATCTGCGCCGTGATGCACCCACAGTAGCTACAGAGCGAAATGGCAAGGCACTCGAAGCCAACTGCGAACACTGACGGCGCGCAGTCAAGAGAACTCCGCTTTGTGCTTCAGCGTGGTGGCCCATGGAAGACCGTCCGATCGTATGATGCCGACCAGTACGAATTCTCGTTCGTGCAAAAGGTAATGAGGCGAGGCCGGGCAAAGACGCCCGGCTATCGTTGGCGCATCCTGCTGATGCCGTTCAATGTGTGGGCGGATGAAATCTAGCTTGCGAATCCAGCCAGCACCACGTCAAATGCTGTATTCAGATATATCTGTATACAGCGCGATGTCCAACACCGCATCTGTCATGCAGGCTACTCGGCCGAAGGCCGGGCCATCGCTGCAATTTTGCGGCGGTCGGACTGGAACACGCGAAACCTCTGGAAGTCCCCGATCTTCGGGCTGCTCGCCCACGCATCGTTGAGCTTGTCGAGATGCTCGCCGATCGACAGAATCAGTCGCTGCCTTTTCGCGCGCCTATCAGCCTCGGTGCTGTGTCGCACCTGCTTGACGAGTTCATCGAGGTTGTAGTTGATGTAAAAGTCGAATGAGCTTTCAGTCCTTCCGGTGGTTTTAGCCCACCATGCTCTTGCCGCCTTTCCCGCGAACTCGGAGACGTCTTCGGCCAGTTTCAGTACATCGTCGGTGGCCGCCGCACCGATCGAATCGACGCCAAGCTGTGCGAGAACGAGTTTGGTGCGGCGCTCCGCAGTTTCGCGTTCGCGTCGCGCATCGGCGTCCTGCTTCACCTTTCGCGCGATCTTCTCTGCGCGTTCCAGATCGTCACCCAATACGTCGAGAGCGTGTCGAGCCTGCTTGATCGCTTCGATCTGATCAGACGACAGATACTGGCCGAACTGGTCGAGCGCACTGCGCAACGATCCAACCGTGCGTCGCACAGTGCTGCGATGTTTTTTGATGTCCGCATCGCCGACCCATTCCGCGTTGAGACGAAAACGCTTGTAGATCAGTTCGTCACGCGTCATCGCTGCGAAGTCTGCGCACGCATCTTTGATGTAGACGTACTTGTGCGGTGCCTCATACCCCTTCGAGCAACCCCAGGTGAAAGAGGTGCCGGTGAAGTTGCGGCATTCTTCGCAACGGACGAGGCTGCTGATGGTTGGCTCGACGGGCATTTTCTTCACGTTAGCGTCCCTTGCGGATTTCCTCGGCGCGGCGCTCAAGCTCCGGGAGCAGGATCGCGTCAAGCAGCTTCTGTTTGCTCTTGACGTTGGTGTTCTCGAACACGAAGTTGTAGAGGGCCAGCGTCGAAGGTGAGACGCGCCAGAGCACCTGTTCAGAAGCTTTCTCGGGTCCGTCAACAGGCGGCTTCGGCTGGACAGCAGCAACGCTCCGCTCAACGGCGGCAGGGGCGGTGGCCGCTGCGGCAACAGGGGGCGGCGCAGACGTGGCGGCCGGCGTGGGTGCGGGGGCTGCAACCGGTGCGGCCGTAGCCTCGGCAGCGAGGGTAGGTGACGGTGCCTCCGCAGGCGTCGCGGCCGGTGGTACTTCTTCCGTAGAGCCAACTGCGGCACGTCGTTCGTCCGCGCCGGACGCGAAGCGCTCCAGTGCAGCAGGGTCTACAGGGGCCTTCCTGTTGGGACGGACAAATCCACTGCTCATGCCAGTACCTCGTATGCGAACAACTGAATCTCAGCCTTCGCCTTGGAGTTGCTCATCTCGACCACGCCCAAGCCTTCGAGAAGCGCCTGTTTGTAGACTTTCCGGTAGCCGATGGTTGTGTCGGCCAATCCGATCTGGTCGAACTCTTTCAGGAATGCCTTTGCGTCGAGCACTTCGCGCGGCGATGGGTCGTGCGGGGTCATGGTCAACAGACCGAACGCACGCAGTTCGGGGTTGAGTCCCTTCGCTAGGCTGATAACCTCGTTCATGTGGTCAAGCGTTTCGAGATCGGCCTGACTTGCAGCGAAAGGAACATACACTTTGTCCACTGCGGCAAGTGCCGTTCGAAGTTCTTTACTGTCGTGACCGCCCACGTCAACGATCACATACTTGTATCGGGTCGCGAGATCTCGAACGGTCTCATAGACGTTTCCCGATTTCTGCGTGCAGTGGATCTTCGCGATCGAAGCGCCATCGAGGATCTTCTTGTTTCTGCGGTCGATCCAGTTCGACGCGGTGGACTGCGGGTCACAGTCCACGATCATTACATCGTGGCCTTCGCCTGCGAGGTAAGCGCCGAGATTGGTCGCCGTCGTGCTCTTGCCCGTGCCACCTTTCTCGCTGGCGACTGCGAAGACCGCGCCATCGTCTCCGTTGACGACCGGATTCACGCTCATTCGAATGCCCCTTTATAACTGTATCGAATCATATCAAATGCTATCATTTGATAGCTACTAGGCGACTTGCTCGGTGTTAGCGTTGCCACCACTGCTGCGTTGTGCGGACAGCGCGGCTTCTAGTTCGCGAACGCGGGTTTCGGCTGACGCCGCGCGCGTCGTTGCCTCTGCCAATTTCGTGAGCGCCGCGTCGCGATCCTCCTGGAGGCGGTCTGCCAGCTTTTCGGCCGCCTCGGCTCGCCCTTCGAGAATTCCCCGCTCGTTGGAGAGGCGATTGATGTTCCCCTGCATGCTTTGCATGGTGATGGTGAGCGCGCGATTGTTTTCCTCCGCCTCCTTCCTAGCGTCGCGATCGCGAGCAGCGGCAGTCTTATAGTCGTCGGTGACCACCAGCAAACGTCGTTGCTCGCGCTCGATCCGATCGGATGCTGCCCGGAGTTCCTGGATAGTGCGCTGCAAGTCGGCAGCTTCTTCGGTGCGCTTGCGCTCACGTTCGTCGCTCTCCGCCCGAACCTGACCGAGCGAATGCTCTGCTGCATGGCGCGCGGCCTGTTCGGCAGCAAGCTGGACGGCCAACTCCTCGCGGAGGGCGTCAGCGGCGGACGCCCTGACGGCCGCCTGTTGGGCGGCAGCTTCGGCCACGTTTGCGCGGCGATCCGCATCGCTCGCACGAGTCTCAGCGGCGCTTATCGATTCCTCGGCTTCCGCGCGAAAGGCGGCCAACGCAGCATCTGCCTGCGCAAGAGCGTTCTCCCAAACAGTTGCTGCGGCCTGACCAAATACATCCAACAGGAAATCGGGAAGGTCAGGGCGTTCAATCTTGACCTTTGCCGTTTCCTGAAGGCGTTTCCAGAATTGATTGATCTCGTCCTGGGCTGTACTCGTGCTTGGTGACCGGCCGTCTTCCGCGAGTAGGGAAACCAGTCGCGAAGCGCCCGCTCGCTCGCCGAACTTGAAGAAAAGGGTTTCGACCAGCGCTCGAAGCTGCTTCCGGTAGTCGCCACGATAGGCGTGTTCTTCCCGGATGCGCTCAACCTCTGCACGGATCTGATCGTCAAGGTCAAGGTCGCGTGGCCTGCTCGTGCCAGATTTCATGCCGCTCCGCTTCGATTTGATATCAGTCGCTATCATTCGCAATCATTTGATTGCATGCGATAGCAAAGCAAATGGTTTGATCTCGTATAGTGGCGGTCATCGCCCAACTATTTCAGCGAAATCAACCCTTTGCGGCGGGATTGTGCAGCATATCAACAGGTCTATCAACAGAAACTGTTGATAACCTTGATGATGCAATATCAAATGCACTCATATGATAGCATTTGATATCGGTGTGTATCGAATCGAATCAAATCGACGCGAATGCTACGCCATCGCAGGCTTCGATACGCTAATGTAGTGCAGCATCATCGCGAAGTTCGCGACGTGAACCTCCTGTCCAGGAGCCTTGTCGGCGCAGATCGCATGCGCAATCAGATCGCCGACGATCGCTGCGCGCAGGGAAGGGTCGTCCCATCCCGTGCGGCCCTCCGCAGCCTTCCTCGCCATGGCCGCCTTCATGGCCGCCGCAAAGCCATCGATTGCCGCGTTAATCCGCTCGATCTCGCGCTCGACGGCGGCGGCGTCGATTGGCTGTCCGTCTGGTGCCTTCCGCATATCCGCTTCCTCCAGGGTCTAATTAGGGCTCGCCAGCGCGAGCAAGGGCAGTTGAAACGCCTGCTGCACATCATGAAGCATAGAAAAGCGCCGTTGCGGCGTCAACTCATGATTACGTATAACGTCATTTTTATGATCCTCTATTGCTCTTATCTGACATAACTGCTATTATGTCACTCAGCAGCAGGGAAGCAGTATCGATCATCGCATTTCCGTGAAACATTCGCCTCATTTCGCCGGGAATGCTTTGCTGCGTAAGGGATGCAGCGGGTATGCAGTTTTGCCGTGAAACATCCCGGAAATTGCGTATCGTTACAGTGATACGCGCTTTTCGAGGGAAATCCTCGCTTTTGGGGCTTCGACGCCCCTTCGAACTGGAGAGAAGCAGCATGGCAAACCACATTTCCCTCAAGGCGATGGCCGAGGACAAAAGCATCGAAGCCGTTGGCAAGGTCACCCACTTCAAGGTTGACCCGCGCATCATCAAGATCGAGGAAGGTTTCAACGTCCGTTCGAGGCTCTTCGGGCAAATGACCCCTGCCCGTCGCCAGTACATCGATGGCCTGAAGGCCGCCAAACTGGCTGGTGCCGTGTTCCCGCCGCTGGACGTTCGGGTGGAAGACGGCGAAGTGCTTCTTATCGACGGCGAGAACCGGCTGTTGATGGATCTGGAACTCATTGACGAAGGTCACGACATCCAGTTTGTGGAATGTCGCCACTTTCGCGGGAACGACGCCGAGCGGACGGCGCATATGGTCGCAACTGGCCAACAGGGCTTGCAACTGACGCCGCTAGAGGCGGGTCACGGCTTTCGCCGCCTCGCGAATTGGGGCTGGCCGATCCACCGCATCGCCGCGCACGCGCGCCGTTCCGATACGCACGTCGAGCAGTGCATCATGCTCGCAGAGTCGGACACTGCGCTTCAGGAAATGCTCGTGCGGGACGAAGTATCGGCCGACGTGGTAATTCCGCTGCTTCGTAAGCACGGCAGCAAAAAGACACTCGAAATCCTGATCGACAGGCTCCAGCATGAGCGGGCCAACGGTGGCAAGAAGGTCACGGCCAAGTCCCTGTACGGCCCGGCAATCCCGCGTCCCATCGTGAGCAAGGTAGTTTCCTCGCTCGATACCTTCTACACTCGACTGTCGGAAGGTGATCGCGAGAACCTTCAGACGCTCCTGAACGGGAACGAAGCCGAACTGGAAGGCAAGACTGTCACGCTGTCGGCCGTGAGTCTGAAGGCGCTTTTCGACGCGCACCACGAGGTCCAGCAGGTGTACGCGAAAGCCGAGAAGCGCGCGGAAAACAAGCGGGCACGGGCAGCAACCGCTGCGTCGGCCGAAGGGAATGCCGAGGACGGCGATGCCGACGCCGATGCCGATGCCGATGCCGAATTCAGCGTGGACGACGTGGTAACGCAACACATGACCCAGGCCGCAGTGTAACGATGACCGCCCTCACGACCACCCCCAACCAGGCATTCGCGCTCGCGCTCAACGCCACGCTTCCGCCCTCGCTAGACGGCAGTTTGGGCGAGAACCGGGGCGCGGGCAGGCAGCAGATCGCAGCCAATACCGATTGGGAGGCCATTCGCCTCTGGCTAGGCCAGTTCACAGACCAGCAGAAGACCTACGACGCCTACGAAAAGGAAGTCGTGCGCCTCTACGTGTGGATACTGGCAAGTCGTGGCAAGCCGTTGTCGTCCGTCGTCTACGAGGATTGGGAGGCGTATCTTGCATTCCTTGCTGATCCTCAGCCGCGCTCCATGTGGGTCGGCACGAAACGCGGCCGGCGTGACAAGGACGGTGGAGTGTCGAAAGACTACCGTCCGTTCGCCGGACCTCTACGGCCGTCGAGCATCCGCTACGCGCAAGGCATCATCTGGTCGATGTTCGAATGGTTGCGCAGCGTCGGCTATCTGGCTGGAAATCCGATCATCCGAAATCGCCGACGCCTGAAGAGGCCCGAGCGTTCGCAATCGCGCTTTCTGACCGAAGATCAGTGGCACGCGGTGCTCGCCGCGATCGAGGAGCTACCCCGCCAAACCGCTTTTCAGCGGCAGCATTACGCCCGCTGGCGTTGGATGGCGACACTGTTCTATATGACGGGCATCCGAACCGCAGAAGCGATCAACGGAGCCATGGGAGCCTTCTCCGCCATTCAGGACCGTGAGGATGGCCGCAAACGCTATTTCCTGACCGTGATCGGCAAAGGCGACAAGGAGCGGGCGATTCCAATCCCGGACCATTTCTTGCCTGAAATCTCCCGCTATCGTGAGGCTTTCGGTCTTTCGTCGTGGCCCGCGCCAGGCGAGACGACTCCGCTCGTATTTTCGCTTCGAACCAAAAGCGCCTATCGGCCGCTGACGCGCCAGTCGGTTTGGGTCTTGTTCAAGGAAATCTTCAAGCATGCCGAGTTGGTGCTTGGCCGAAACGATCCTGAGAGCGCATCGCGCCTCCAGGCGGCTTCGACGCACTGGATGCGCCACACAGCCGCAACGGACATGCTGAATGCCGGAGCGGATCTACGCACCGTGCAGGCTGTCCTTGGTCACGAAAGCATCTCCACGACCTCCATCTACTCGCACACCGAAGACCTGAAGCTGCACCGCGATCTCAACGATAAGCATCGCGTCCGGTGGTCCGATACGGGCGAACAACCGAACTAAAAACCGTTATTGCGTGGCAGGCAATTTTCACGCATCATATATACGATACGGAATTTAACCGTGGGTAACATGGGTAGCATCAACAAGCAGATCCTTCTTGGCCGCCTCACTGCTGACGCAGAGGGGCGCAGCATCCCGAACGGCGGCGGCACGGTGGCGAACCTCAAAATCGTGACCCACGAGCGCTATCCGGACAAGGTTAGCGGCGAGTGGAAAGAGTTTTCCGACTATCACCGCGTCTCGGTCTTCGGCCAACTAGCCGAAGAGGCTCGCGAGCTGAAGGAAGGCACGGAAGTGTACGTCGAGGGGCGCACCCGCACTCGCAAGTATCAACAGAACGGGCAGGACCGCTACATCACGGAAGTCGTCGCCAACGTCCTTTTCGCGACCGGTGCCGAGTCCGGGCGTGAGCGCAGCGTGTCGCGGTCCGCGCCGGCCTCCTCCCGGCCCGATGCCTCGGCTGGTAGTGCCGCGCCCGCATCGGGCACGGCCGGTCCCGAAGACGACGCACCGTTCTGACCGATGGCGGCCATGCGAACAAGGAGTGGTCGAACGCCCGTGGCGTTCTTCCATATCGTCAGCAATGGCGGCGTTGACATGGGTTGGGTGGGCTACTGCGAAGCCATCAGCGAGGCAATGATCCCCGCCCTACTTCACCCTGACGGCTCTGACGGCGCAGAGAAGCGCTCTCTCTCCGATCCCCCGGAAGTGATCGGCGTGTACAACGGCGAAGCCTTTGTGCCGCACTCGTGGATCAGGAAAGTGCTCAAGGAAAAGCGCGATCTGTTCGTTATTGACGCAATGAAGATTGCCGCCGAGAACGGCATCAAGAAGTCCAAGGGCGAAATGCCCGATGAATCAGACCAACCGGATAGTCCTGCGCAAACAGCGTCGGAAGCCCAACCACAGCACGGAGAACAAGATGAAACGAATCCTGAACACCACGGCGACGATGCTCCTCGCAGCGGCTTTGCTCAACGGCTGCGCCGTTGGCGCTTCCCCCGCCGTCACGAATGACGCAACCGTATCGACCATTCAGGCGGGTCACACGACGAAACAGGACGTGCTCGCCAAGTTCGGCCAGCCGAGCGACCAAACGAGCGACGACAAGGGCAACGCATCGTGGCATTACCAGCGCGTCGAGAACTCGGCGCTTGGCTTCCTGCCCGGCCTGAACCTGCTCGGTCACTCGGAGAAGAACACCGAGTTGACCATCCGCTTCAATTCGCGCGGTGTTGTCACCGGCTACGACTACAACCATCGCAACCTGTAACGCTGTCGGAACGTCGGAAAACGGGGGACATCAATGGAAGCTATTCAGGGAAAGCATGTGAGCAAGAAAATTTCGGTCGGATTGATCCCGGTCGTCGCGCTCGCGTTTACGGCGTTCGGGTTTGGGTTCTCTGTAGAAGCGGCGCTGTCGGTTGGTCCGAAAATGGGCGTGCCGCTGCTCTGCTCAATTTTTGCATTCGGCGCGGTGATTGTCGCGGTCGTCCTGAGCGCACGCGAAGCCAACGGCTGATACACCGGAAAACGCATGGCTACCTCTGCTCCGGTTGTGGATGATGCGCTTGCCAGGTTGTTCGCGGGCGAGTCCGATCCAGTCGAAAAGATCGCGACGAACCAGGGCAGCGCGCTTCTCTGCAACGCAATGGTCTGGAAGACCGGCGCGCATCCGAACCTGCGTGTTGGAAGGTTGGTTGCCTTGGAGTGCGGCCACTTCACGGTCACAAAGTCGCTGCGACGCGCCAAGTGCGTTCGATGCGGAGAGATGATTCGTGCCGGGTACGACTACGACGCGTTCAGGAATCTAGGCGGTGCGGATACCTTTTCGTGGCCTGATGATCCGCTTCGCGCATTGCACGAACGGGAAGAAATGGAAGCGCAACGGTTCAGGCCGGTATAGGAAAACGCATGGCTGCGAAACACAGCACTCCATCCCAAGCACGCGAAGCCGCTGCCTTCGAGCGAATCCTTGGAGCGATTTGCGGCCGGTTCGGCGCTGAAGTCGTTCAGCCCGCATCAGCGCGCGATCCTGTAAAAATTCGGGCATCTGGCAGTGAATTCGCCATGCGGATCTACGAGGAAGACGGATGGCCGAGTCGGCTGAGTATCACGATCGACCACTGGCGCGATCGCCTTCAAGTGCGTCCGTTGGATAACCAGATCGACGCTGCTGTCGAACGCATAGTGGAGTTTGTTGGACAGGCTGTGACGCTCGATGGAGAGGTTAAATCGCCGGAATTCCGGCTCAAAATAGTCAGCAGGAGTTGAATGTTGAGGCGTGCAATGAAAGGTAGTTTCTTCGGATCGTGGTGGTACATCGGCCCTGCATTGCTCGCGTATTACGCGATCGTGCGACTGGCATTCTCTCTCCAAACCATTGACCCTGCGCATGTCGTTCTGGAAGGCGTATCGTGCGATGCGGCAGCAGCAAAGAGAGTCGATGGGGGCTACTGCAACGCAATCGGAAAACTCTCTTACTCTGTCGTCGGAACTCGATGGCTGACGCCGGAAGGCAGGCCGGATGTTCGAGTTCAAGTCCCGAAAGAATCCGGGATTGCGTTTGGCGCGGGCGCTGAGCATTTCCCTGGCGGCAGCGTCGGCATGGCCGTCGCCCTAATTCTTCCGTTCGTATTTCTGTTTGCGCCTGCGGCATATGCGCTATTGCGCCAAATGGAGGACATTGGACGCCGCTGGCGAGCACTGCTCGATGGCGAACGTTAAGGGAACGTGACGGCCGCGATGCGTGAGGCAGATCCCACTGCTTGCCCACGTCAAAACCGCATCTGATGGAAAAACGAGGACAGAGCAATGACTGTTGCTGCGTCACAGATCAAACTCACCGGCACTAATCGTTCGATCTACCTCTTGCATTGGGGCGAGTACGCGGATAAAGCGACGAGCGGTCCATTCATCGGCGCTACTGGTTTGGACTTTTCTGTGCTTGCGGTCAAGTATCGCCATGATCGATATGCTGCTGCCGAAGCCGCTTGCAAAGACTCTTGTTACGTGGACGAGGGCGACTTCATCTCATGGTTATTGAGCAACGGGACGCTCGTGTCTATCGAGACGACGGACGTTTATATCGATATCCGAGCGTCCCTAGAAGATCCGTTCGTGCCGAAGCATTGGCCCGAGTGTCCTGAATGTGCCAATGGGCGCGGCGAGCCAGAGTACGGTGCAGTTCGCAAAAGCCTGAACCGCATAACGGAATTCAAACGCTGTACAGAATGCGGGCACGAATGGGGGCATACCGAAGTCGCGAACGATTCAACGAAGCCGATGCTTGACGATGATGGGCGCGACGTGCAAGGCGGTTGCGTTCCATTCTCCATTAGCAAGGCGTGCGGAGTCGAATTTTCCACTGTCTTGCATGTGTGTCAGCGGCATGGTTGGAGCCACGGCGGCATGGCTCAGTCGAAGGCGATCAACGCTGCACGTGAACTGGGGTTTGAACTTGAATTACGCAGCCTGAAAGGCATCGGCTCTGGTAAAGCGCCGACGTTGAAAAGGCTGATTTCCGAGTTGCCCACGGACCGAACCTACATCGTCGGCGTGAACGGTCATTGGCTTGCCTTGGTGCGCGGCGAGATCATGGATAACGACGCGAACACTGGTTATGGCCGCAAGGTTGTAGAGCTTTACGAGGTGAAGATAGCAAAAGCTGTTGCTGCTTAATGCGCGGGAAGACGAGACTATGAAAAGCATCACTGGATTTCGACTGCGACGAAGCAAAACTGAAGCAAAGCGGCAAGACAACTTCACGCCGGTTTTCTTTGCGACCGTTTTTACAGTGTTCTTCGAAGTCTTGCTGTTCGTGTTTTTGCATGCCGATCCTGAAATGCATTTGCTTAACTACGCGTTGGCTGGATTGGTCGCCTTCGGTGCTGTAGCGGTGGCAACCGATGCCAACGTGAACGGCTAGGAAGTGAGCACTGCTCGACGGCTAACGTTAGGAAAAAGGTATATGAAAGTCCTGGTCGAAAAAGAGGCACTCGATGCATTGCTGAAATCCGCCATTCCGGTTCACGAGGGGAATACGCGAGCAATCGCTGAGGAACTCAACCTCGATGCACTCGTGACGGAAGCGGTGGTAGCTGCTCAGCCACGCAAGCGCGCCAAAGCAGGCAACAGCAACATTGATCCCCTAGACCAACTGGTATCGGTGGTGATCGGAGCACCCGAGTCGATGAACCGATTTATTAAGGCTCAGGTGACGGAAGCGGGCACGAACGTGCAGGCGTATACCCGTGCGGTTCTGCATCTTGCAATGCGCGCTGGCTTGATGGAACGCGTGACGGTCGCGATGCGCGACGCGTCCGAGAGGAAATGACGTGACTAAGATTTCCCAACGCGCTAAGCGCGCCTCACTGGCGAGTCATCGCCGTTCCGCAGCGATGGCGCGGCTTCGCATGGCCCTTTCGATGGACACAGGCGAACTGCCTGGCATTGCGAGCATCGCCTCGCCGGCACGCCGTTATCGCCCGCATGTCATTGAGGTGACGCAGGATCTGAGTGTGCTGCAAGCCCACTACTCGAACAAATAGCGCGGAGAGAAGCGATGCTTAAAAGCGTGTGGTGCCGGATCTTTGGTCATGCGAAGCCGATCACCTACAAAGTGCGTCAAGGCGGCTTCTACATCGGCCCGGATGGTCAAGGGCTGAGCGATAGCATTGAATGGGAGTGCCCCCGTTGCGGCGGCCGGGCAAATGCCATTTCGTTGCGCACGAAAAATGAGCACCGCGTGCGCGCGGCTAACCGTATCGAATCGAGCAAATGGAATCCAATGGCGCGCATGCGCCCCGCATACCGGCCGGTAGCCGGTTTAGGATAGCCAATGAAGAAGATGATTTTCGCCGTCGCGGCACTCGTTACGTCGAGCTTCGCGTTCGCTCAATCCGCGTCCGCGCCGGACGCCGCACAACAGATGACGCAAACCCAACTAGCCATGCTGCACCAGGATTTGCAGCAGGTCGCGGGCGAACTGTCGGCTCATCAGCCCTCGCAAGATCCCTTCTCGTTCTGCTACTTCAAGAACGAGGCTTATTCGCTCGGCTCGGTTCGTGACGGTCTCGTCTGCGAAGAAGCTGGCATCCATATGACCGCCTCTGACGGTTCATTGGACCGCAAACGCAGTGATCCGCTGCGCTGGATTCCTGTCAGCCCCAAGGCGCATCGTGGCAATGGCTAACCAGGCGGCAATGGACAAGCACCTGATACTGCTCGATGACGGCGAGTTCTTCATCGAGCGTAACTGTAACGGCGACGCGGACACGGCAAACGGCTTTCTGCTGCGCCGGTGCCCTACTTCTCTCTCGACGCCAGGCGGATATGAGTGCGTCGGTGGGTACGAGCGCTGTGCATCCGGCGAATGGCGTGCATCGATTAACGCCCCATATGACGAAGTGTCGGACAGCGACTGCCGGCAAGTCGGACGCTTTGCCACCAATCTCGACGCCATTACGGTCCTGTGGAAAGCTCGTCGTGATGCTTACTGCCAACACTAGGGTCGATCGAGAGAGATAGACGTGAACAAAGACGAAAAAGAAGCGATTGGCACTGCTGCACTGCTCGCGCCGGTCCTTCCCTTTGTATACCTCGGCTTGCCGGTTCTGATCGGCGTCATTGGCTACAGCTTGGCTAGTGGTATGCAGTCGTTTCTGAGTCTTCCGGCGTGGGTGCTCGGCATCACAGCAGCCGCACTGGTAGCCGGAACGATGGCGTGCATCCTCGGGCGGATAAAGGGCATTGCCCATGCACCCGTATCGGCCCTGTTGCTGCTGCTCGCGGCTGGCCTCGTCCAGATCAACCGAGCGATGCTGGAGGCAGCGGCTGATAGCGGAACGCATGATGGCAATTCATTCGACCGAATGCACGACGCCATGGGGCAAATTGCGTCGTATTTGGCGTTAGGTCTGCCATGGATACTGGCGGTGGTCGTGATCGGCATCTCAGCCGCGAAAATCTACTCCTACGTGACCATCCTGAAGGCGCGTCGTGAGACAACATGACAGGGAAATGCAGATGAGCGAACTGAAGGAAAGAATTGGCCTTGTGGCTGGCATGCTGGTCCAGCAAGCCATGACAACAGGACTTGCGTGGGACGACGCGGTTGCTGCGTTTGGACTGGCTTCGAAGGCCGTTGCGCAAGCAGCGGCAAGCGCGGGTGATGCCAGCCCGCAAGAGTGCATTACGCACGCACGCGAACGCTTTGATGAGGCTTTTTCTCAAGAGGTTCGCGTGGTCGTCGCCAGTTCGGATATGCGACAGCTTCGTGAGGCATACGGCAGCGAGGATGCACACGCCTCGCTTCTCGCGAATTCGAACGTCCGGGTGTTTAAGCCGCATTGAGCGACGCAATGCCCATCGCTACTGTGTCGGCGTCATGTCGAACCGGCACGGAAAACACACTTTGCGCACCTCGCGCTCCGCAACGGCCGGTAGCCGGATATGAGAGATTGCCTAGCATGAATTTCCCCGACAACGAAAAGACGGTCGGATTCGTCGTGACCGAAGCGAGTACGGCCGCAGATCTTCAGGAAATGCATCGTTCGATCTCGCATATGTGTGCTGACCGCGTGGTCGTCCTTTCTCAGCAGTCGTTCGACGTCCGCGAAGCACCTCTTTGGCCGACGCTCGAAGATCTGTTCAACGGTCTTACGAGGCACTTCGTCGTTGAATCCGTCGCAAGCACTGAACTGGCAGAGCTTCAGCGCCTGAGTCGCGCGAAGAATATCTCGATACTGATGCCTCGGCCGCCTCTGGCCAGCGGCGACGCGACCATGCCGAATGCGGCCATTGGTGCGATCAAGTTCGCACTCGAAACTGAAGAAGGGCTGGAATTTCTCCGCGCCTGGTTGCACGGCGATTTCTCGGCAATCCGACGCGACTGGCCCGATGCGCCCGAAAACGTATTTGTGGGCGCTGATCCGACGCACAGTAATTGAAGATTGTCGATCCCACCGACTAACGTAACGAAAGCCCCCCGGAATAGCGCGCGTTTGAGTGTGGCACGAAGCTAGAGATACAGCTTAAATACTCATTCCACACTCACTAGGGGGCTTGAATGCTCAGTACGTCTGATAGGATTTTCTTGACCGCGATGTTTTTCGCGCTTGCTGTGTTGACTATCATGTCAACTACACAATGTCCTTCGTGGCTGCGCATAGCGCTGCTCGGCTAGGGAGATCGGAAGGGTGCCGCTTCGTTAGAGGTTGCCATGAGACGTGTGAATCGGTTCGCAGAATACGAAGGCTGGAAAATCGAGGCGTCCCCGATCATTCTGGCCAAGCAGCGACTTTTTCAATCTGGCGTAGTTATTCATCGCGAAGACGGCGAGCGCTTTATCTTCTGCGACCTTGGCAACCGCGTTTATCGATGGCAAGCGTATGAGCGCGGTATCGAATGGGCCAAGCAGTGGATCGACAACAATTATCGATACGGCGCGGCCGGTAAGCGCGCCCGCGCCGTCGATTCCTAACTCTGCTTTGGTGTCTGCGGTCGGGCTGCTGGCGAGACCGCATCGACGGGCACAATCTTGCCGTGCTCATATCGATAGCTCACGGTTTGCTCGCGACCTACCATATACGCCGTCGTCGCGGTGAGTTGCCGATCGTGCAGTAGCAATTCGCCCGCCACGTCCTGCAACGCGTGGTGCTCGGTGACTCGAACCACCAGGCCGGTGTAATCCTTGCCGTGCGCGGCCTCGGCAACGCGAACAGGCCGACCATCCGATAGCGCGGCCGACAGCAGCTTGCGTGATGCGAGCCGCCGCATGTAGGGATCGGTCAGCTTCTCGGCCACCCACGGCAGGACCGCATCCTCCACCGGGAACTCCACGTCTTCGTCCGCCTTGATCGCAACGATGCGCAAGTTGCCCGGCTCTTCCGAGTTGTCGAGCACAGTCGCCTGGTCTGCATGCTCGAACGCGGCCGGCAGCAGATCCATCGCCGCAGCATAGCGACGGCGGATTGCGTCCGGCTCGACGGCGTGGCCGCCGTCCGCGACGCGGCCGGCGACGCGGAGCACGTTGATTTCAGGATCTTCCGTCGTAACGAAGAACAGAGAGACGCGGTAGCCAAGCGCCCTCGCCTGCGTCATCAGCGCGACCTTCTCAGGCGTGGACATAACGGTTTCAAAGGCGAAGTCGCGACCGTCTTGCAGCGCCTGAAGACGGCGCTCTTCCGCGATCTGCGCAGCCTTGAGGTTACGCTCGCGGTAGTCGGGAATCTGGTCTTGGAGACTGCGGGCGATGTCGTCGGCGTTGATGTATTCTCCCGAAAACTGATCCGGGTCACCGACGACTGCCTCTGTAATGGTGGATTTCCCCGAGCCGTTTGGCCCGGCGAAGATGATGACTGCGGGAATGCCTTTTTCTTCTTCGTTCGTGATGGTCATGCAACTTTAAGGGTTTTACGCTTCGCGCTGGACGCGCCGACGCTCACCTTGACGACATCGCCGGACACCTCCGTTGCCGCCTCTTTCGGCTCACGCACGACGTAGGCGGGTTCGATGCCCTTTTCTTCAAGGTTACGAACGGCCTTCTTCACCGCCGCATTGGCGCGCGCCAGAAACACGTCGCTGGTCATATAACGGCCGAGTTTGTCAGCAGGCATGATCCACTCCATTGGACACCTTCTGGTTGACATTATACTCCTCGGCATGGTATCGCGCGCAACATCTACTGTCTTTCGGTTGGTGGGCCGCCGCGCAGACGGGCCGCCGCCCCGGTCACACCAACGCCGTTCATGAGCGCGTAGTGAATCAGGTCTGCGTTGGTGCGAAGCTGTAGCTTGTCGAGCAGGCGCGCGCGGTAGGTGCTGGCCGTCTTCACGCTGATCGACAGTTCGTCGGCCACATCCACCAACCTCATTCCCCGCGCAAGCAGACAAAGCGTCTGGTACTCGCGATTCGACAGATCTTCGTGGGAAGGCTCGGAAGCCTGCCCCGAGATCTGGTCGATCAGCGAAGTGAGCGAACTCGCCTGGACGAATCTGCGGCCAGCGGCCACCGCGCGCAAAGCGTCCAGCATTTCCTGACGCGTCGCCATAGCCCCAACGACGCCAGTCGCGCCACTGCGCAGCGCCCGCAACGTGCGATCGGCGCCCTCGGCAAGATCGAGCGCGAGAACGCCCATCGTGGGCGAGTGCGCCCGCGCGCGACCGATCAGATCGAACGCTGGCGCATCTTTTAGATCCAGATCAATAACGACGGCCGCGTGGTTTTGCAGACGGCGCATTTCCTCGGCGAGGTCTCTTGCAGAGACGGCAAAAACGCACACGTCAGCGACGCCAGCGGCTGTCACGAGCGCCTCGATCCCAAAGCACCGTAGCGGGTCTGAGACGGCTACCAGTACACTCGACATGGCGCGACCCCGCTACAGCCGCATACGCGGCTTGTGAGCGTCTAGAAGTGCCGCCCTGTCCGCGACCTGGCCCGTATCGTTGTCGATCATCCACGGTGAACTGTCCATCACACGAATGATCCGCTCGTGAAGATCGATCGTGTCCGGCAGATCCTCGCCCTTCGCGAAGGACAATTCCAGCGCTTGTCGGCGCTCGTCCAGCACGCGGTAATCGTCTCGCGTCACGTCTTCGACACCGATATCGCGCCAACCTTGGGGCAACTCGTTGCCGGTCGCAAGGACGACATGCGAGATGTCGATCTGTGCATCGGTATCGAACGAAGGATCGGTGCCATCCTGCCACTTGAAGGGATAGTTGATCACGACGCGACCACCGGACAACAGCAGTCCCTTGGCGGAACACTCAACCGGATAGCATGCGTGTGATGCAACGACAGTCACGGGGGCCGGCGAGCCGCCCGTGTGACGCTCCAGCCGGTCCCAACGAAGCGAAAAAAGGGCATTTTCAAGATCCGCGCGATCCTCTGGCTTGAGAACCGCACTCTGCGCCTTGAGAAGGCCAGCCCGCTCGCGTTGCAGATCCTGAATGTGCTGCCGATCCAAACCCACCCATCCATTCCGATGGGGGGCAAGATCACTCTCGATCTGCTGGATGCGAGAAACCGACTCGACCGGAAACTCTTTCGGCGTGCTCAGCATGTACTCGCACCACGCAATCTCCGCGTCGATCTCATCGACGGTCGCCGGGTAGTCATCAGCGCCCATACGCGCACTGTTGCGCACGTGGAGGCCGGACAGATCGAAATCACTGGCGCTCGCTGCGTCCCGATTCAGCGTCGCCGGCTCGATACATACAAAGAAGCTTTCGGCATCGTCATCGTAACCACCGACCTGAATGCCTATCGCCTTCAATGCATCGCCGCTGCTCCGGCTTGCGGCAATCCGGCCAAAGAGCAGACTACCCTTTTTGACGATAAGGAGTTCAGCCAGAGCACGCATCTTCTGCGGATTTTCGCCTGCCAGGGCAATTAGCTGCATCGCCTGGGACTGACGCGGTTGGTCGGCTACGTCGGCGTCGAGGCCGACCAACGAGGCGGGCACTGAAGCGAGCGGACGTTCGCTCGTCCACTGGCCGCGCTTTTCCGCAGGAAGCCGATCGAGCGACAGGAACTCGACGCCTTCCCGCTCGTCGCGGTATTCCCACGCCTTTGCACTCGCAATCTGCGCGGCGATCGCCGCCTGAAGATCTGACTCATCAATCCAGCGGATCAGGTGCTCCCGGCCGCGCCCGGCACATCTGAGCTTCACGAGGTGGCCGTCCCGCTGGACCGGCTCGCCGATAAAATTCGCGGTGTGTCCGTTGTAGCCGTCCGGTAAGTTGACCACGATATTAGTCGCCATATTCTCGCCTTTCAGCTTAGCCATCTCCTCCTCAGCGCCTTCTCGCGTGTCATGCAGCGTGCCGGAAGCAATTCCGCACACACTTCCGTCGTCCTCGGTTTCGACGACCCAGTAGCCCTCGACAGACTTGCGGCCATCGTCATCCACAAAGACATTCGCTTGTACGGCCATACGGACGGCATCCGATCGCTCTTTCACTTTCTCCTCCTATTCAAGAATGCGTACTGACTGGTCACTTGTTTCGCATCCTCATCGCTGGCTTGTTCTCCAACGATTCGGCATCTTTCACGTCTTCGTCCGCCTGTTGATCCACGACTTTCCATCCATCCACAAGCGTCTTGCGCCAACCAGAGGCGAAAACGTCCTGTCCGTACTCGGCCTCCAGTTTGTTCTCGACGTACTTGTGCTTCGGATAGAACTGCGCCATGTACCGACGCGCGACGGCATCGAACACGCGCTGCTCGTCCGTCGTAAGGCCGCCGGCTAGTTCGCCGGTTGGAATGATTGCGTGGTGCGCAGAGACCTTGGAATCGTTCCAGCACGAATACTTGAAGCCCGGATTCGTCCCACTCGCGAGCTTCATGTACTGCCCGGAAATGCCCTTCAGTACGTCGGGCGCTTCTTCATGCATGGACTGAGGGAGGTACTGACAATCGGTGCCCACATAGGTCACCATCTTGCGGGTCTGATACAACGACTGCGTGGCTTTGGACGTTTCCTTAGCCGACATGGCGTGCCGGGCCGACATTTCCGATTGCAGCTTCGCCAGGTTGAACGGTAGCGGCGGCTCCTGCTCACGCTCGATCGCCGTGTAGTGCGTGACAACGCCCGCCAATCCTGCCTTGATACGCGCAACAATCGCCTCTGCAACGCGCCGATCGATGATCCGGCCTTCGCTGTCGATGCCAGCCTGATCCGCGCCTTCCAGCCGCCCTGCCCATTCGAGCACGCGACCGTCCGGCAACTCGATCTCCGGCACGTAGTAGGTGACCGCCTTGAAATTGCGGATCTCCAGTTCACGGATGACGACGAGACCGAGCGTCGGCGTCTGGACCCGACCGACCGATAGGGCCTCTTCGAGCCGCACGCCGATCGCCGCGCGCACGCCGCGCGAACCGTTCATACCGATGAGCCAGTCCGCCTCGGAGCGCGCCTCGCCTGCATAGCGCCGATTTACAAACTGCGGCTCGCCATTTTTACGGCGATTCTGCGGAGCAAAGGCGGTGCGAAGCGATGCCTCGTTGTTTGCCGTGATCAGCACGCGTTCGACGGGCTTTGCGCTGCCGTCAGGGTTGATCCCTGCATACGCAATCACTTCGTCGGCAATCAACTGCCCCTCGCGGTCGATATCGCCTGCGTTGACGATGATGTCGGCCTCTTTGAGCAGCTTCACGACCGTTCGAAGCTGGTCGGCCTTATCCTTGTCAGCGAAGTGCCGAAATTTCGGCGGCAGGATCGGCAGTTGGTCGAATCCACGCGCGCTCTTCTGCGCGTCGGCCATGTAGTCCTCGGGCGATCCGAGGTCGAGCAGATGCCCGATGTTATTCGTAACGTAATCGCCGTTCTTCAGCAGGTATGCACCGCTCAGGCGCTTCTCGATGCCGAGGAATTCTGCAACGTGCTTGGCAACGTCCGGCTTTTCAGTGAGATAGGTACGCTTTGGCATGGTCTACCTCACGCGAGCTTCATGCGACGGGGCGCGGCGCGATCTGACGCTGCATCCGTGTCGTGAAGCGATGGAAGATCATCGAACTTCATGATCTCGATCCCGTGCCCCGTATACGTCGCCCTTTCAGCGAAGACATACACGCGGTCCGTTTGAAGACCGGCACTCCTGGCTTCCGCGAGGATGTCCAGATAGACCGCACGATTTAGAGTTGCTGGCACGACAAAGATGCCTCGGCCGGTTTTTGCGACCTTTGCCGCGAGAAAACCCTCAGACATCATGGGTTCAATGCCCTTCCCTGCATACGCAACCTTGATGACCTGCTCCTTGAACGTCAGCGACGGACGCTCCCGCGCGGCCTGCGGCGCGGCCTGTTGCGTCCGTTGCTCAGCGGCGGCGATCGCCGCGTCGAGCCGGTCTGCGAGTTCCTTTGAAACGCCTCCGTGCGCGGCCCAGGCAGCGGGAAGCAGATCTTTCCCCTGGCGCAACACAGCGAGCATGTCCGCCTCCAGCGCAGGACCGGCCTTGGCTCGCTCAACGGTCTCCGACACAAGTGCTACCGCCGCGCGTGGCAGACCACACCGCTCGGCAAAGCCAGGATCGGGCAGCGCAGCTTGAACCTGCTCCAAGGCTTCGAAGACTGTCCAGGCTGGCCTCTGCGTCGGCTCCGAACTCGCAATTTGCCGCGTGCGCGCGGAAAGGACATTTCCGTCCGTCACCGCGAAGTCCAGCAGGTTATCCGCCACGTGGCTAATGATTGCCTTATGGCGTGCTTCAACGCTCACGCCGCCTTGCGGAATTGCGCTCATGACCTTGACACGATCGCCCAACGACATGACGTTGAGCCAGTAGTCCTGCGCGAGCGCGAGTCGCGTAGTCGGCATACCGTAGTCGTCAACGAACTGGACCGGTTCTCCGGTCATACTCAGATTGGTTTGGTCGGCCATGGTCATCCTCACGCGGGACGGAATCGGGCGCGCGGCTGCTCATCGTTTGCCGCATGGGGTTCTACATTCGCCGTGGCGGCCGGTGACTTCACGTCGAACAGCTTGTCCAGTTCGTGCGACAACTGTTCGCGTTGTGCAATTTCCCACTCTTTCGAACCGATTTTGCACACGGTGCGATCGATGAATGCTTCTTTGTTTTCCTCATAAACAACGTCTTCCCGAATGTACAACTGCGACGGATCAAGACGGTGCTCTTGGGCAAAGCGATGCAGTACCATCGCATTTCGCTCGGTTTCGACCCAGAACGGCGATCCGACCTTGCAAATCGGTCGAGAGGGGTTCTCCGCGCCCCCATAGAGCCGTACCTCGCCGCTCTCCAGCACGAGGTCATCGACCTTGACACGATGCGCCAGTGCTAGCCGCCGAAGCATTTCTACAGTGCCGATGCGATCGGGTATCGCACGATCGACAGGCGGCGGCTCTCGCCACGAACCTTCCGTCGTGTCGGCCGCGCGCGCGTGCGCCCACTCATACCGACCCGAGTCATCCAGCCGATCCTGTGAATGGAGCGATTCGCGAGCGTCTTCGCGCAGGCGCTCGCCGCGCTCCGCGAGCATTTTCTTCAGCCCGGTGAATCCGCGAGCAAGCGACACCGAAGCCGCGCTGACAATCGGCGCAGCGACCATGAAGGCAAAGCCGCGCGCCTGGGTGTTACCGCCGAACGAAGGAAGCTTGCCTTCGAGGCCACGGCGAAGAAACTCACCGAACGGGTATTGAACGAGTGTGTCCTTGTACGCATTCACAGCAGCGATGCCGCCGTGCTTGAGAACGCCAAGCTCACCGTGTGCTTCGAGCGCACAGCCTGCGACAGCGACCGTCGCGCCAATCACTGCCGGAATGCTGACGGCCAGCTTGAGATCGACCTTCGACAACTTTTCAGCGAAACGCGCGAAGATACCTTCTGCCTTTTTCTGGAATTCGCTCATGGACTGGCCTCAGTTGATGACGGGATATTCGTGTTCGACCAGTTCGCAGAACTCGTCGGCCAGGCTCAACATGCCGACCGTCTCGGGGTTGGCCGCGTCGATCCGGCCAGCCACGTAGTCCGACAGGAAGGCTGCGTAGACCATTGCGTGCGATCTGACGATGCTTCCCTCGTCAATCCGCCCGGTGCAGGCGTCGAGGCGCGGAATCAAACGCTTGGCGCGTTCTTTCTGAGCAATTGCTGCAAGTGACATTTCAAGCTCCTTAATTTGTGTATCGTTGTTATGATACGCATTTTTCAGGATACACCAAAACCTGCGGCTCACGGACGGTAGCGCGCCCTCGGCGGGGCTGACGCGTCAACGTCACCCGCCCCATGCTCGGAAAGAAAGCGTGCCTTAGCGGATTTGAACGCCGGCGAATCGCCCTCGCTGATGACCGGCGCGGCCCTGGCGTCGTTCGCGCCAATTTCCACAGCATCAATCCAGCGCAGCACCTTGAGGTGTGTAATGGCGGTCTGCGCTGCTCCGTTGTATTCGCCATGCTCCTTGATCTTGAAAGTCGCCTCTAGCGACCGGCCGATGCCTTCCTTGATTTCAAGCGGGCAGGCCGAGGTTTTCCACTTGATCCGGTTGCCATCGTTATCGCGAAACAACACGAGATCAGATGATCCATAGATCGTATCGATCGGAACCACCCGCTCCACGACAAGCGAACCGGTCACCTTCTGGCCCGGCTGGCCGATGTGTTCGCTTCGCTTACGATTTTCAGCCTTCGCTGCATGCGCGCGCTGATACAGCGGCACCGTCGCGGCCGCGAACGCCAGATGATTGCTCTTGAGCGATATTGCATCCTGCATCAACAGCAGCTTCACATTGCGATCGAAGGTCGATTCTTCTTCTTTGCCCTCAATCCACGCGCGGACTGCGTTTGCCGTCTCAACGTGTCGCTCGTGTTGTGTAAGGTATTTCTCGCGAAGCTCCGTGTTTTTCGTTCGTATAAGCAGACCAGGCAAGGAAAGAGCGTCACTGTACGTCGGAGACAGGTCCGTTTCCCGCGCCTTCGATGCGGACACGAAGCCAAAGTTTTCAGCCATGAAGCTCACGTCGGCGAGATACTGGTCCGTTCTGACCGCGTTGACTCGACCCGAGCGGCCGAACTCGGCAAACTCGTCCTCGGCGAGTCTGATGACGCTCCACATCTGAGCCATAAAGAGAGCGGCAGCGGGATCGATACCAGTGAAGTCCTCCAGGCAGTTGCTTCCGACCTCTTTGTAGTCGCCGCTCTCGTCATCACGCAGGAGGTAGCCGTCTTTCCTGCGACGATTGGTGTTGCAGTGCTCGCACTCGATCGGACAATCGGCGCGCGCGGTGAGCGCCGCCACGTCGGACGCGCCTCGGGAGACGGCGAAAACAAGATTCCCGCCTTCGACAGCTTCGATCTTGCCGACCACGCGCCAGTGCCCGAGCTTGATCTCCGGGTATTCGATCTGCAAGCGCTTGATGAGCACAGGTTGCTCCACATCCTGCACTCGTGAAACAGGGACGAGGTAGGTCAGCAGCTTGTCCGAATCGCGGCCGACGTTTTCACTTTTTCGCTCATAGAGCGCGTCCGTAGCGCTGACTATCTTGATGGGCGACAGACCGAACTTCACCGCCTTCTTGTTGAGCGATTCCAGCCGCTTTTCGAATGCCACCATCTGCGCCGGCTCGACCAGTACGGTGGAGGCGTTTAGTTCACTCACCTGTTGTTCGCTCATTCCGGTTGCTCCAGGCGCATGAGCCGGACAGTTTCAGCAAACCGCTCGAAGAAAACCTCGTCGGCCTCGTCACGAAAAAGTATCTCGTCAGATCCCGATTGCAGCAGCGCGATGCCGGTTGCCACGGTGGATTCACCTTCCAACGTCTCATACACGCCGAATTCAACCTGCGCGCCGTCCCGGTCCAGTCTCGCGATGGCCGTTGAGTCGGAGGTCTCCATGGACCAGGTGACACGCGGCGGAATGTCAGTCCCCGCCAGGCCGATTTCGGCCATGAATTCCGATACGAACATTTTCGACACTCCCTACATGCGCGGACGCGCTGACGACACCTTGGGTGCGTTGCCTTCCTCGAGGCGAGCCATGATCTGCCGGAAAAACGACCCTCCCTCGAAAGTCGTCTCCGCATGCCCGTAATAACGGATATCGGCAGCAATGACATTCCAGTCGCTTTGCAACGCGGCCTGGATACGATGGTTGCCTTCGTAGACGCAGACCTCTTCACCGACATCGATGTTGATCGTCACCGGCTCGGCCATGCCGTTTTGCGCGAGATCCGCCTTGAACTTCTCCCACTCGGCGATGCCGTAATTCCCAAACCTCTGCTTGCCCGACTCGTCCTCGGTAAATTCGCGACGCTCGCCCCGCACTCCACGCATCTGCGCGAGCGCGGACACAGGGATGATGACGGTCTCCTTGCGCGTCAAATGACGTTTGTTGCCGAATTCGCCTTCGTAGGTGGCCTCGGAGAGCATCACAGGGGCCTCGTGACCGCGAATTCCGACGCCGGGTTCCGGCTTGCGGGCGGCCTCGGCCAGCTTGTCGAACTCCGAGTCCTTCACGCGCGTGAGCCATTCCGGCCCGAACTCGTTGCGCAACCGTTGCAGCTCACCGGGAAATGCGGCTCGCAGCCAGCCGGAGAGCAGCTTATGCTTCCATGTCCGACCGTTTTCAGATCGAAACTTCACGAGTGCCCCAAGGAGATCGGGAGACAATTGCGACAGCGACGGTTTGTCGTTTTCTTGCGTCATGGTTGACAACTCCGATTTGTCTGTATCCATATTATGATACGTATTGAAGTGCTCGACTTCAATGCACTCATGCGGCGAAGCGCGGCGGCATCCCTGGCCTCTTTTTCTGGTCGTCCGGCTCGTCCTCGATCAGGTCGTTTTCGTCCGCGTCATCTCCCGCAAATTCCGGCAGAAGTCGCTTGGCGGATTGGGAATCGATGTAGAACGCTTGCCCGCATCGGTTCATCAGAACATCCAGGATGGCATCCATCTTGTGGAAGTCCACCGACACGCTCATCGTGGTCCGGTTGCCTGCAAAGTCGCCTGTAATCTTCGTGAGATCCTTGTTGCCAAAGACGACGCCGCCTACAGCCTTCGTTCCACTGGTCGAGATCGTCAAGGATGCGGGCCTGCTGCGATCGAAGATGACCTGGCACTGCTTGTCGTTCAATGACGGCGACGCGATCAGCTTGACGCTAAACCCTTCTGTGTACGCTTTTTCCAGCACGGTCGAGGCAAGATTTCTCGGCAGCGCAACTGGCATGTTCAGCACGTCCTCCTGAGTCACCCTCGCGTACAGCACAACCGCCCGATGCCGAGCACCCGTTTCGTCGGTGAAGATTGCCGCGTTGCCGAGACGATGCTCCGCGACGAACTGTGAGGCAGCGAACATATTGCCGGTCAGAACGTTCCGCGAGAAACGGATCGTGCCCGGCTTCGCAGCGTCGTAGGCTTTCAGCGGATTGGTGTAGTCGTTGCCGAGGAGATGATCGGTCGAAAACAACGGATCGCCGATAAGCTGGTTCAGGGTGAACTCCTGCCATTTGTCGCTACCCGGAGTGATGACACGGACGCTGTACTGACCAAGGAGGTGCGCCTGAGTGCGCTTCTCGGGCGGAAACAGCGAGATGATCATTCCCTTCTCGGCCTGCTCTTCCATGCCGGTGTAATTGATGATGCATCCCGGCACGACCGTGGACAACACACGGCGAATCCATTGGTGCCGAACAGATGAACTCTTGACCGGGTTCGCCTCCGCCGATGCAATCGCCTCTTCAACCGATTTGAACTGAGGAAGCGATTTCAACGCCTGCTGCTGCACTTTTTCAAAGCACTGATCGACATCTTTCAACATGCCCTCGCAGTTGACGCGCCATTTGTCATGCTGCCCGATCGCGTAGCGATGTTCGACCAGTTTGAACCGGTTATCTTGCTCCGTCAGAAACTGGCGACCTCGCTCGATCATCCGCATCATGTCTTCAGAGGAGTACGGAATAACTTCTTCTTCCCACTCGACGCGCGAGATGTAGACAGGCAGATCGAACACCGACCCATTTCGCTTGCCGGCGCGAAAGACCTTCTGGTCCACGATCTTGCCTCGCCAGTCCCAAACGGAGGTCTGGAACGGATTGATACCTTTCGACTCCATTTCCTTCACGGTTTCGTTGAAAACGCGCGACAGGTCCGCGTATGCCTCCTTCTGTTTGGCGACAGGCAGCAATGCAATGCGGCCAGTCAACTTGTTCGCGAAATATGCCTCATCGTCGCTCGGCGTCTCATGCTCTGGATTGATATCGAGTAGCGCGGCAATATCCGGGTTTTCTTCCAGGTATCTACGGCAGATCTCATTACCAACCGGGTTGAGAATGTCAGGCACGTCACGCATTTCCGCCTGGTTGTTCCGGTTGGATTGCGTGTTAGCCGACAGCTTTCTGAGCTTGGCATTCTGCATCGCGAGTGAGCGCGCTTCCGATGGAAGTGGCGTCACGACCGATGTAATGCGCGGAGTGTTCACCTGTCCACGTCGATTCACCCGACCAAAGAATTGAACGCGCTCCGCGACGTTGTTCGCGATCTGCGCCTCGATCAATTCGCGCTGCCGTCGATCCGCGAACTTGGCGCTCGAATGCGCCGAAAGACCTGTAGAACCTGCCCGCGTCAGAGCAGTCGAGTCGAGACGGCCGCTGTTGAAGTCGGAAAGTGTTTGCAGGCGTTGGTCGGGCCGGATACTGACGATGATCTTGTTGGGATCGTCTGGAGATGGACGGGTCTGGAACGAACGCCCCGATATCTCACCGTATGAGAATCCAGCTTCGTTAAGTTTCTGACGCAGGGTGTCGAGCGGCGAAACCGCGATGTCGGGAAGTTGAGCGATTTTCGCGGCTATATCATTGATGGCATCGTCAATGGCCTCTGCTTCTTCCTTCGACTTCGCCTGCGCGGTGACGTGCTCATAGTGACCGTTGCCATAGTCGTCGCGCACGTAGATGTATTCGAGCTTGCTGGCGACGCGTTGCATAAGGTCGCGGAACGTGAGTGCATCAACGGTGCGCCCGTCGAGCGTCGCAGTGAGGTTCTTAGCCCCGTCTTCGCTCAATTCGCCCTCTTCCAAATCGATCTTCTGGCTTTCCGTGATCGCCTCTTTCAGCAACGACTCGAAAGTCTGTTCGAGCACGATGACGGGTTTGCGTCCCTCATTTAGTGCGACGACAGCCTGATCTGCAACCTTGTCGATCTTTATGGCGAGCGAAAACTGGCGAAGGATGTTGTACAGGCGTGAACCGAATCCCTGATACGACACTCCCATGCGGTTGCCCGCGCGCGCGGACTCCGGCAAGTCTTCGAGGCGCTTCTTGATCTCCTTGTCCATTCGCCTCATGACGCGGCTCACATCACCCGACAGGTAAGACATCGATCGTAGTGCTGCGCTAAGCGCATCCGCCCATTGCTCATCGCGCTCGCGCGTCTCTTCGGTGACGACCGTCGAGAATTCGAGCTTCGAAAGGTCATGTTCGCGCCGAATGAATACTCCCTCTTCGGCGAGCATCGCCGACAGGATCTCCTGTAGCGGCTCACCACCGGCTTGCAGCGTGTCCGCAAGTGATTCGATGGCAACGCTGGACGGAAACACCTTTGCATAGGCGCGCATGTTCTTCGCGTTCTTCGCAAACGTGGCACTCGAATACATGCACGATCCTGCATGCTCGACTGCGAGACCGATGTTGTCTGAGGTGTTCGACTCGCCTGCGGCAACATGAGACTCATCCAGCAGCAACATCGCGCCCTTCGCTGCTGCGGGAAGCCATGCCGCTTTTTTGCTTGCGGTGCGCTCGCGGTTGAACTGCGAGTATGTCGAGAACATGAGGTTGTAGCCCGAATCCTGCAACGAGACATCGTTGTCCATCAATTGCTTGATGACGGTCGCCTTGGTCGCAGGGATCTCGATCTTGTTGGTGTCCATGTTGCGCACCGGCTCGCCGTCGTTGAGGATTAACGGCCGGAACAGCGTGTGCGAGTCGATGTCCTTTAGATCCCTCCAGAAGTCGGAGAACAGGTTCGCTTTCTCGGTGTTGAAAACGACCGGTTGATTATTGAGAACGGCATAGCGAGCCAACGCGGCGAGCACACGCCCCTTCCCTTGTCCGGTCTGATCCCCATTGATAAACCCTCGACCTTCCTCAGCACGCTTGATAGCAAGCGCAATCGCATCGACCTGTTCGGCAGAAAAGGCGAGTTCCATTTCCTCGACGGTTAGTTGCAGCTTCTCGGCAACGTAGCTATCAACGTCCATGCCGATTTCCTCGACCAGCTTCGCCAGTGCGCGGCGCACCGGCTCTTCGAGGTTGCGAGGGATCATCGCGCTCGGTTCGTTGAGCTTCGACGCGGGGATATACGGGGCCTGGTAGTCGTTGATGACGGCCTCGTGCTCATCAGCAGCAACGGGGGCGGCCTGCGCTGCGGTCGGTTCGCCGTCTTGCGCGCCGATCGCAGCGATCGCGTCCTGGCGCTCGATCGCTGGCACAGCCACAAATTCTTCGCGGGTTGCTACACCGAGAGCGAGGTCAGCCAGTTCGTCGGACTCATACGTGCCGCTTACGTGCTGGCCACCGAAGACGCGCTGGACAACAAAACGTGGATCGCCGCCTTCGTGACGATAGGCGCGCAACGACACGAAAGAGTCCGTTTGCGGCGTGCCGCGCTCCCACTCCCCGCCTTCAATCCCATCTGCCGTCACGGGGCTCAGGTTGCGCTCCTGAGCGAGATCCTGCGCCTGTGAAATAAAGAGTGGAATGCGCTTAATGCCATCGTTCCGTCGAGGCGAGGATGTCTGCTCTGCCTTGACGGAAGGCCCTTGGCGCAGACGATGCGTAAGCGCTTCAGTGTGCCTCCAGAGGGCATCCCATGTACTGATTACCGGTAGGCGCTCGCCAAGCCTGTATTGCTTGGAATGCAGCGCTGCTGCGGCTTCCTCGGGCGATCTGCGCCGCCCAACCGTCACCATCCGAACTGGGTACTCAGCCCCTTGCTTGCGATAGAGCGCTCCGTCAAGTTCGATCGCATCTTCGATTTCGTAGTGGTCTGCGAGCCACGCGAAGAAGCTCTTGCTGCCGCCTGCGATCTTTCCTTGCTCGATCAGGCTTTCCCGATCCGCCGCAATGATGAACACGCCACGACCAATGTCCTTGCGCTGGCGAAGCGCCTTGAGGACGATCAGATGATCGACGCGGTTGCAACGCAGGTTTTCAAATGCCACTGGCGTTGAAAGACCGCCGAACGGTGGATTGGCCGCAACGAACGTGAAGTCGGAATCGAGCGTACCCGCGATATCAAGCACGTCGCCCGTCACGAGACGAATGTCATTCCGCAGCACGCCGACTTGGGCAGATCTCGCCGGGTCGATCTCGACGCCCGTAATCTCCGTGCCACGCGGAAGCGCCGTAACAAGGCTTCCATTCCCGATCGTTGGTTCGAACAGCTTCGCCCCCGCTGTGTCGCCGAGGATGTGTTGAACTGCAATCGACATCGGGAGCGGCGTCGAATATTGCTGGTTCTCGACCGACGTAGAAGTCCGGTATGCGAACGTCGGCTGATGCTCTGCGAGCGCGACAGCGAGCTTGAACGCTTCTGCGTCCGCCTGCTGATGGCGGGCAAACAGACAGCGATGCATCGCCGCCTCGACGGCTTCCTGCACCGTCCTGAGCCGCGTATCCGATATTTCGAGCGAGCGAGCTTCGCCATAGACCAAGCCACCGAAGTGCCTCAGATCGCCGGAATCCATGTTTTTGCCAGCCAGCATTTCGTCAACGAACGCGTCCGCACAAAGCGCCAATGCCTGCGGCGACGTTGCACGAAGGTACGATGCCGCAAGGGCCGCTGACGCAGCGTCGTCGCGCGCCATAGCGCCCGCCTGCAAGTCGCGCTCGCGAGACACGGTTCCATCAGCGAACGTCACAAAACGGGTGCCGTCGTCATCGCGGCGCACGACATGCCCCAACGCATTGCGCCCGATGACTGCACGGTCCTGCTGGCGCTGCTCCGATGTATCGGCGGCCTGCCCCGTGACCCGAATCCAGACATCCGAGAGCGGCAGATCCCGGATGACGTTCGAAGGAAAGAGCTTGCGCAGCGCGCCCGTCTGGATATCAGTGCCGCTGCGTATGAGCGTCTTTCCCGATCGCGAAGGCTCGAAGCCGAGGGCCTGCACAGCAGTCCACTCAGCGGATGCCGGTATAACGCCGGTCAGGACGAGGTTGACGGTCTTGTCGTTGAGTTGGAAAAGACGCAACTTGACGCCGTGTGCCGACAGGTCAAGCCATTTCATTGTTTCGGGCGCAGCCATCGCTTCTATCCTTGATCGTGGGTCGCAGACTATAGTCATCATCACCAACGAAAAAGACCGCGCGAGGCGGTCTTTTTCGTGGTTGCGTGAAACTGCCGTGGCATTTGCTTACATGCGCATGCGCGGCGCGCTGGATGCCATCGCTTCGGCCGGAATGGCGTTCTGCACAACATCGTCGATTTCGAACGGCTCGTCGTCGTCCGCATCGTCGGCGACGCTGGCCGGAACGACGGCTGCGTCGGTGTGCGCGATTTCCTTGTTCTCGGCGATCGCGGTCGGTTTGCCGTTGAAGAACGGCGTGGGCACGTCGCGGGGATGGAACAGCGACGGCTTGTTCGACAACGGTTCGGCCGACGAGAAGATCTGGCCGCCTTCGACCGCGTGCAGCACCATGTACGACTGCGCGAAGCCCGTCTGATCCTGCTCAGCCTTCTTGAACCGATATGCGCGGTTGACCTGTTCCAGGCCGGTCGCGCTCTTTTCGAACGATGCCTTCGCCTGCGTGCCGAGGCTCACGCGCTGGCCCGGAACGACTTCGATCGACAGATCGGGATCGCCGACGAGTTGCGCCACCTGTTTGCCCGACTGCGAGGCCAGGAATGCCTCGACGGCCTCGGCGGCCGTCGCGTGCTTGTACTCGCCGGTTTCCTTGTTTTTCTTGACCGGAAGAGCGAATTCGACGGCCTTGCTGACCTCGCCGTCCGACAGACGCACGAGCGCGAGCGGACGACCCTGAATGCCGCCGACGCCCGCGAATGCATCCTGCAACGCCGTTTTCAGTTGCTCGGCAGACGTGACCTGCTTGGCAGCGGACGGCATCAGCGCCGTAGCATTCGCGTAGCCGATCTGACGGCCGTCACGCTCGACGTAGCCGACCGGATCGATACGCAGCAGCACATCGCTGACGACCTTGCAGTGCTCGGCGTACTTGGCGGCCGACTGGAGCCAACCAGCGTTGACGACACCGGTATCCGATT
The DNA here is from genome assembly GCF_001189365.1 of Candidatus Burkholderia verschuerenii. Lineage (GTDB taxonomy): Bacteria > Pseudomonadota > Gammaproteobacteria > Burkholderiales > Burkholderiaceae > Caballeronia > Caballeronia verschuerenii. The sequence goes on from NZ_LFJJ01000002.1 coordinate 47,373, forward strand.
CGGTGAATGCGCGCTGGACGATGATCGTGCCGCCCGGCTCGGTCTTGGCTTTCATGCCCTTCAGCACCGACTTGCGCATTTCGTCGCTCGGGAGAGCGCTCATCAGCGTGGAGATCTCGCCTTCCTTGGCGATGAAATCTTTCACTTCCGCGCGCGGTGCCTTGAGCGGCTTTTCGCTCTTGTACGGGCGCAGAACGACGGTCACTTCCTCGCCGGTATCGAGGCGGGTGCCGATGATCGCATCACGATCCTTCGAGTCCTTCGTGTAACCCGCCACTTGGAGGGCGAAATTTTCGGTCGCCGGCAGATCGCCCTTCGAGCCGCCGATACGTTCCTGAATTGCACTCAGTTTCGACATTCCATACTCCTTCATTGGGAAGCCGGCGCAACGCCTGGCTCGGATAGGGACGCAATGCCCGGAGGGCGTCGCGCTAGATACGCGATTAATTGCGTATCGTAGTAATGATACATACATTATCCGCCAAGGCAAGGACCGTGCCAGACAATCACTTATTGTTGCGATATAGCGCAATAGATTGTCATAGGGAACAATATTGTTGGGATTCGAATATGCGCCAGAGTTCAATTGCTGGATGTGGCCACCCTGTCAGAGCCTCAAGAGTCGGCGTCTGGATGACGAAAAACCGTCCTGGCCCCTTAAAAATGCGCTGCCGTGCCTTACCCGTTACAAAAATCGGACAATAGTCTGCTGATGACTATTGTCATCAAACTCAAAATTCTGGCCCAGATGACCGGGCCGGGAATTTGAACAGTCAAGCCAACACCGCATTTGCTGCCACACTGCGCAAGCTTCGAAACGAACGAGGCATGTCGCAGTACACCTTGGCGAGGGTGACTGACCTTGACCGCACCTATATTTCGCTTCTCGAGCGCGGGCTACGCTCACCGAGCCTTGACACAATGCTCGCCCTTGCTCGCGGCCTGAATGTCTCCCTAGTCGAAATCTCCGCTGCGGTAGAAGCATCCCTGCTGGCCGGGCCTCCAAACGCGTGACACCAAATTGTCTGATGCCGAACAACCGCTCCCTTCCCTCACTGTCCGACAGGCACTGAAAAAGTACAACGAGCGGATCTCAGTCAACAAACGCGGCAGCAAGCAGGAAAAATATCGGGCTTCAACGATCAGCAAGACCTTCCTGGGGAAGCTGTCGCTGTCTCAGGTCACGACGGTCAACGTCGCGGATTACCGTGACATGCGGCTGGCGTCGATATCGCGCAACACAAACCGCCCCGTCTCCCCCAACACAGTGCGACTCGAACTCGCGCTGTTGAGCGACCTTTTCAACATCGCCATCGTGGAATGGGGTTCTTGCACCGACAATCCCGTGAGTCGTGTGCGCAAGCCCAAGATTCCCCCTGGTCGCGATAGACGGATCACCTGGGGCGAAGAGCGTCGCATATTGCGGGCGGCCTCAAAACACAGGAATCACGAGATCTACTCCATCGTCGTGCTCGCGCTGGAGACCGCGATGCGCCAGGGCGAGATCTTGAGCCTTCAATGGGAAAATATCGATTTGCGGGTACGCATCGCACACCTGCCCATCACCAAGAACGGATCGAAACGCGACGTACCACTGTCACTTCGCGCAGTCGATGCCCTGACGAGACTAGGCGTCGGCACGCAAGGGCCTGTATTCAACTACACGTCTGACGGCTTCAAGAGCGCGTGGCGCACGATGATCAAGCGGCTCGCGATTCAGGATCTTCACTTCCACGATCTCCGGCACGAAGCCGTCTCGCGCCTCTTCGAACTCGGCACGCTCGACATGATGGAAGTCGCAACGATCAGCGGGCACAAGTCGATGCAGATGCTGAAACGCTACACGCATCTGAAGGCATCAAACCTCGTTGCAAAGCTCGATGGACGCAAGACCTTGAACAAGGGCAAGCAGGTAATCTCTCAGACGATCGTCCCGTATCCCGCCGCGCTTTCTGAAGGCGAAGGCGAAGTGACCCTCCAGTTCATGGACTTCGAGCATCTTCGACTGCAAGGCAACGACCTCGAAGATGTCGCTACACGCGCACGCGATGCGCTGTTACGCGAGTTGGTGAACCTTGTACGCCATTCGAAAAAAGCGCCCGTGCCTACCCCACCGCTCGAATACGCGGACAGCGCCCACGTCGTGCTGATCGATCCTCTCTAGCCACTAGCCCTTCGCACAAGATCTCACCCCGATGCGCCGCGTTGGCAAAACAGTGGGCCACTGCCAGAATTGGCTATCAGACCGTTGGGAGAACAGCCTCCACCGGGGGTCGCATACCCGTTCGGCTGGATATATTCGTTCGCGTAGAGCCGTCCAGCGACGACGAGTTGACCGCTGCCCCCGCCGCCGCCGACGATCGTCTGTCCGCCCGACCATGGGTTCAGATAAAGGGGACCATTTGCATTGATCTGCAACTGCCCTCCGCCCGTAACCGAGGCACCGTTCGTGGCCAGAGAAACGTTGCTGTTCGTCGTGATCTGGCCGTTCGACCACATACTCCCGCTTGCGTTGACGTTTCCTGTCGCATTCACGCTCGCCGACGCATTGACGTTGCCCGCGTTCACGTCAGCGGCTGCCGTCCCGGCCGAGTTCTGCACGTACAGCGCGCCGTTTTGCCGGATAGCTGAATTCGTGCCGTCACCGTACAGGAAGGAATTGCCAACCTGCACACTGTTACCAGACGGCGTGACGAGCTTCTGCGCGTTGACCGTCGCAGCATTCGCGATGTTGTGCAGCGTCCCCGTCGTGCCCTGGAAATTCAGATCGCCCTCCATCGGAAGCGACCCATCACGACGAACGTAGGCTGACCATCCGCTCGATCCGTAGCCAACCCGCATCGCCAGAACCCCCGCGACGTTCCCCAAGGGGTTCGTGTCCGTCCAAGAACCGTTCATCCCCGTGAGCGTGCCAGGGGTGATGGTGTCGGAGTAGCCGCCGTCGCCTCCGATTGCCGCCGCCGCATCCTCAAGCGTCAGCGGCTTTCCCGTGGAGGGATCGGTGATCGCCCCACCGATGTACACCTTCCCGGCGATATCGCATGCCGGCGCAATGCAACCAGCAGGAATCTTGGCGAGCGCGACCTGATACGGCGTGCCGTATGCACTAGTCGTTGAGAAACCTGACGGAATGACGTTGATCGCCTGAAGCTCCGCCATCGTCGGCGCATATTCGTTGGCAACACCCGCGATCGCGTTGCCGCTAACGAGGTTCGAGTAGTAGAGAGACAGATACTTGCTGTTGATCAGATTCCCGATATCCAGCACGACACCGCCTTGCGCGGCCATCTGGTCCGAGAGCATCTCTTGTCGCTTTTCCCACAGGCCAACGGTCGCGAACGCGATTGCGATCGTCGCGCCGATGCCAATCGACACCAGATCATAGAAACCGCGCTGGCGCGTGCGCGTGCCAGCGAGAACCGAACGAAGACGGAAAGCCATATACACGTCCCTTACAGATGCATACGCGGTTGCGTCGCTGCGCCTGCACGCAGCGCCTGCGAGGCGAGTTGGCGTTTGGCCTGATCGATGGCCGAGGCAAGGTTGGAAAGCGACGTCTCGGGATTGCCAATGACGTTCCTGATCACGTCATCCGCCTTGAAGCACTGAACAACGGGCTTTCCGCGTTGCAGCTTCTGATGCACGACGGCGCGCAGCGACGAGCCGAGCAATTGGCGAGCGTAGGACTCGCCACCGCGCTCTGCGAGCGTGAGAAGCATCCTGATTCCTGACTCGGGGGAATCAGCATGGATGGTCGTCAGCACGAGATGCCCCCGAGGCGCGAGGCGTACAAGCTCAGCAGCGGCGTCCTGACCGAGCACCTCGCCGAACATGAACATGCTCCGCGTGGCAGCAGGGAATTTCCGCATAGCGGTCTCGACTTCGTACTTGTAGCCCATCGCAGTCGCGTCCACCTGTTCGAAGTAGCCCTCGCCGTGAAAGCCTTCGAATTCGACCTCGACAGGCGACTCGACGCCAAGCGCATAACCACCATAGGTTTCGAGTCGCGCCTTCACAGCCGATCGGATCGTCGTGGACTTGCCCGCGCCGGTTTCACCGCACACGAGGATCAACCCGCCCGAACGGAATTCCGGGTCAAGCAGCAATTCTTCAGCCGCCCGACCAAGGCCCAATTCCTTGACCTTCTCCACTTCCTTGCGACTGCGCCGCAAGGCGTAGCGATCTGCACGCATGCGTTGACCGCGATAGCGCAAATTGCCGATATCGAGCGCGAAGGCGTCCTGGTCGCCATTGTCGCGATGCTCCTTGAGCCACGTCGCCATATGAAAGAGCACCGGCAGCATGCTCTGCGGCACCTTCGACGGCTTCGCCTCTGCCAGCCGCTCGCCGTCTTCGTTCACCTCGCGAAACACCACAGAGGTCTCCGGCTTCGCAATGTCCACGTGCCAGTCGGAGTACGTTGCAGCCTCCAGCAGAAGCATGTCGTCAAGTTCGGTCGGTTGCATGGCGACGGCTCCGCTTATTTGCTGAAAACGTAGGTGATGGAGTTCTGGCCACTCGTGCAAGACGTGCCGGTCAGCCCCGGATCGCTCGGCTGTCCGTCCTGCTTCACGAGCGTGCCATTCACTGTCGTCGTGCGCACCGAGTCATCCATGCCTGGTACGATCGACTGACATTCGGAGTCGGGCACGCCCGCCGTCGCGAACGTGATTGCATTGTTAGAGACACCGCCGATCGTGGTCACGCCGAGCGTCACCGCACCGCTCCAGCGGTTCACAAGGTTGGTCGAACCTGTCACCACCCAATCAGCCGGAAAAGCCCCGTTGTTGACCAGAATCGCCTGGGTAGCCCCCGAGAAGTTCGGTCGGTTTCCATAGATCTTCTGGATCTTCGTGATGATCGTCGGCACCTCCTGCAATTCAGCGTTCGCGCGATGATCGGCGATGACGCCGTTGACCAGCTTGACGGTCCCGTAAATCAGCAGCGCGATAATCGCCCCCGCAATCGAGAGTTCGATCAGCGTGTAACCTTTCTGCTTGTGCAGACGCTTGAGTTTCCCGTTCGAATGAGCAGCCATGAAGCCCCCTTGGTGTGTAAATCCGTCGTTGTGTTGCGTATCGATGCAATTATACGCATTCGATCGCACGCGAGTATCATGTTTTGTGAAGGTCATTTCTTTGGCACCTGATGGTGACGAATGGATTCTCGAAGTCCAGAACTCAAGCCCTGCGCCGTGTAGAGCGTGCCGAGCAGCAGGTAGGCCACGACGCCACCGAGAACGAATACCAGCGCAATATTCAGGCTCTTGGCAGACTTCCTGACCTCCTCACGCGCCTCCTCGATCCCCTCGACGCCCATCTTCTTGATGACTTGGTTGAAATCCGAACTGCGGCGACTCTGGTCGATTAGCCGGTTCGACAACTCCTGTCCGAAGATTCCCGTAGCGAACGCCTCGCCATAGCTGAGGTTTTTCGTGAGAAGGCGATTCAGGATCGTGTTGATGTGCCATCGCAACCACGGCTTGCCGCGACGCTTCAGCTTCTCCAGCGAACGCACCAACGTTTCGCCTGACACCATCAACGACGCCAGTGCCACCATAAAAATGGAACCGTGGTAGTCACGGAAAACGCGATAAGGGATGTAGTTGTCCGCTTTCGCACGTCGGCGTCCGCGCCAGTTCGGGATCGACCACTTGAACCACCACAGAAGCGTACCGGCCGCGATGAAAATCGCCAAACCGTAGTGCCGCGCGACATAGGAGACCGCATAAATGGACTTGCCCATCGAATTCCACTTTTCTGGCGGCACGATCGTCACGTACACCGGGATCACGAAGAAGCTCAGCATGCCGATGAAGCCAAGGCAAACGGTCGTCACCAGCGCCGGCACGAGCATGGCTGCGGCCATTTCTGCCGTCATCGCGCGTTGGCTCTTGATCGTCGTCGCAAGGAAGCGCAGCCCTTCATCGAGATCGCCGCGCGCCTCGATCGAAGCAATCACCAGAAGATCGCTGTCGGGCACGATTCCGCTCATCATGTGCGACAGTGAACCGCCCTTCTGGTCGAGCCGCTCGAGGAAGATCTGGTACAGGCGGCCGTATGGGTCTTTCTGTTTGATAGCGCGGGTGAGGCGGATAGAAAGAAACTTCGCGGTCGGTTCCTTATCCTTGATTGCCTCCGCCAGATCGATGTAGAACTTCTCCCGCGTGCTGCGGAAGCGACGAATGGTGAAGGCCAGCTTCACACGATCAAAATGTTCGCGTGCGTCGCGTTTTAGCCGTTTCAGATCGATGCTCATTAAGCAGCCTCAAACATGATTTCGTATTGATCGAACAGTTCGAACGTCTCCACATGGCGCGGGTCGATCAGACCCGTGTACGCCTTGTACAGTGCGTGCTCGAACATGGTTTTCCCACGCATATTGGGCGAGTCGAAACGCTTGTCGCTCTCCGATCTCCAGATGCGCTCGGCCCCGTAATCGTCGTTACCGCGCATCGCCTGAAGGAAGTTGCGAGTCGGCTGATACATCTCGGCAACGACCGTCAAACCCTTCGTGCCACGCCCACCGCACAAGGAGCACCCGCCTTCTTTTTTCGTGCGCATGTTGGACGTGTCGATCTGGAATCGCTCACGGATGAATGCGGTGATGTGCGGAATCGTTTCGTCCGCATACTGGTCACGCGAACAGGAGCAAAGCTTCGGCACGAGCGACTGAGCAACGACAAGAGACCAGAAACGCGGGCGAGTCAGCGTCCCCATCGAAAAGCCGATTTCGCTGCTTGTGAGCCGCACAAAAGCGTCCATTACGCCCGGCGCGTGAGAGGTCGCGAGCACCTGGTGGCCGGATTCCAGAAGCGTCTTTGCACAGGTTCCCGAGTCGATGTCGCGGATCTCGCCCTGCGCGATGATGCAAGGGTCGCTACGCATCAACACGCCCTGCACTTCCCTGAACGGCGTCTTTTCAGACTCGGCCGACAAAGTGCGTTGCAACGAGATCTGTAGCGACGTTCCATCAACAGCTTTCTCGGTCGGATCTTCGACCATGATGATGTTGAGTTTGTCGCGATCGGGAAGCGTCTCAATGTAGTGCGTGAGCGCCGTTGACTTCCCCGAGTTTGTCTCTCCTACGATAAGGATCATCCCTTTACGCGTGCGGGCGACGCGAGCGAACATCTCCGCCTGATCATCTTCGTATCCGAAGTCCTGGAAGCGGTCCGCTTTGAACGTCTTGTCCTTCATCAGGAATCGGATATAGACCGTGAAGCCCTCAAATCCGCGCGACGACTGCCAGCGCAGGTTCATCGCTTTCTCGCCAACACGATAAGGAATCGTGCATGACTGATAATCCTCGCTGGTGAACGAGGAGTGCGAACCGGTGCGATCTGCCATCAACTTGTTGTAGGCGTAGCCGAATGCACCATGCAACTGCTCGCGCGTATAGACACCCTTCGTCGGCCCCTTCATGACTTCCATTTCGCCGTCGATACGGTACTTGACGACGCCATGCTGCCCCTTGACGATGACGTGAAGGTCGGTTGCTCCGTTCTCGATCCCGTATCGAATGAAAGTATCGAATAAGCGACTCTCTTCCGACGAACTCGTTGCGATGTCATCTACAAGCGCCTCATGATGTTCGGTCTTGTAGATGGCAGCTATGAGGTCTCGGTCCGCGAACGCCGATTTCACGACACGGATCTGAGCCTTGCGCAAGCGCTCACGCAGACTGTCCACGTGCATGGACGCCTGCCTGTACGAAGCCGGGTCAATCAGGATGCTGGCCGTCCCGCCTTCGTGCCCGGTGACAACGAGCACAGCCCTCAGCGATTCCGGTACTTCGAAGTCCGCTTTTGCAGCCGTGTAGATGCGGTGAATGGCGGGCAGTTCTGCCACGGACTGCACGCGGGCCCAGTTCGGCAAGGGGGTTGCCTGCGCGCGCGCTCCCGCACGGGCAGGAACGGGCTTCGCCGCCGTGGCCCGCGACACTATGGCTTTTTGTGGATGCGCGCTCTGCGCGCCATCCACAAAAAAGCGGCCGAACCATTTCCCCAGGTACGACGACGTGTCCATATCTGCTGCCCTTGGCGTGCCCACGGGTTTATTGGCCGCTCATGCGCGGGAAGTTCGGTATCGGCATGCCGACCGCCATGCCATTAGGCGGCACGATCCCCCCGGCCATCGTGGTCTGCGAGGTCGATGCCGGCGCTGTAGTCGGCTCGGCCAGATAGATGGTCTTGAGCGCCTTCGTCTTCACGTTCTTGAACGTCACCGACGAAGGCGACACTTTGGCAATCGTCCAACCCTTGATTGAGCGATCCTTCGTGATCGGATACGAAGGACCGTCGCCGATTGAAACGTCAACGGTCGTCGTGCCGTTCACACCGTAAATGGCATTCACGCGCAGATCGTCCACTGGATTGTGGACGACCTTCTTCGCGTCGGCTTCCGCCGATGCAGTGGCGGAAGGCAACTGGCCCGGAGGAGCAGTCTGCGCCTGCGCCTGTTTCGTGCCGCCGTCGTCCTGCAACTTCTTGTCCATCTCGTGTACCAACGCCTGACGTTGCTTGTCCACAAGTACATCGAGCGTGTCTGCAACGGCTCCCTGGGCGAACAGGACCAACGAAAGAACGAGCACGAGTCCGCTAGTCTTTGACATAGTATTTCCCCTGAAACGTGAATTTCGGATCAAGCCCGGTTGTGTTCACATCGATCTCATCAATCGACATGGAATCGGGCAAGCGTGCGATGGTGTCCTTTAGGAGCGCTGCCGGTCCCGCACCCGTTACCGACCCCGCTCTCACAACGTCATGAAGCGCAGCCACACTCCATTTCGGATCAGCGCCAAACACAGTTGGCTGATCGAACGTAAGCGTTACGCCAGCGAGCGCGAGATCCTGCGCCAAGGAACCTTCCCGCAACTTGAACTGCGGAAATGTCGGGAAGGTTGTCCGGTTCAGATACGCGGCCTTCAGAGGCGCGTTTGGCACCGTGTAAGAAGCTGTCTTCCCATCGAGAGACAGGTCATAGTCGTGCGGACCAAGCGCTGCAACCAACGATTCGAAGTTCCCGCCCTGGATGGTCCAGGTGTAGATACATGCCGATAACTGGCAAGAGATTTTCGAGAGAAACCACCCACCCTGAAGCGGATCGATGTGCCAGGTTCCGAGCAGCGCGGGCGCTGCTGCGGTGATGGGCGCACCGGCAGCGGCAAGTTTTTCAGCGATGGTTCGCTGGTACGTGACATTCGGATCTTCCTGCTTGGCCGCAGTCTTGTGCGGCTTCGTCTGGAAGTTAGGCAAAACTAAATAAGCGCCCAACGCCACAAGCGCAATCAGCAAGGCAATTTGCTTGAGATTGACCCCTTTGCTCGCTTTTTTGAGCGTGCCGGCCGCGACGCCACCTTCGCGGACAAGCTCCTCCAGCGTGATCGGGATCGTGCTGCCGTAGACAGCCTCATAGTTTCCGAAGAATGTGAACGTCACCCCGCCGCTGTCGGCTTCGATCTGTCGAATGCGCTCTTCCGCCTCGCCAATATCACCGCAAAAATCACCTGATGGCATCGGCAGTCCGTCCTTGAGGACGGCCATTCGCGCGGTCTGCCCGTCGATCTCGATCCAGATCGCGTTGGGCGTGACTTGCGGGAACGTCGCCAACAGAACGGAGGCGGAAAGCAGCTTGGATTTTGCCGCCTTCGGAAGGTTTTCCGGCATCTCGCTATCAGTCAGGAATCCGTACATGATTCCCTGATCATTCGAGTGCCGAACCTCGAATGCAGCATCCATATCGGAAACGAGTGCCTGCACCTCCTTCTTCTCGGATGACTCTCCGGTCAGCGGCACCCAATCGAGGCCGAATACAACGTGATGGCCGTCAACGGCAACGAGTCGCACAGACATAGCAGCCCGCCTTAGATAGCGCCTTCGGCAACGACAGGCGTCACGAGAATCACGACTGCCTCGCGATCCGTCGAGCCGTTGAACGAGCCGCCGAGACCCACTGGCGCTTTATCGGTCAGCGTCCGCTTGTCATACTGGCCCTGTTCGCGCTCATAGCCCGAGAGCACGAGCGTATCGCCCGGACGCAATGCGACCTTCTGCAAGAAATCGGTGCTCGAAATCGTCGGTGTCTGAATGCTTTCCTGGTTGCTGCCGGTGCCGGAGGTCTGCTTGTCCAGCGAATCGAGCGAGGAAATCCCCATCGAGAACTGGAGCAGAATGCTGTTGCTGTCGAGGATCGTCGGAAGCAGATTGAGCATGAAGCCCGTCGTGACGGTCCCCGGCGTCAGACCAGGCGTGCCGCCGACGTTGCCCGACGCGCCGGCCGGCGCGGGAGTGATCTCGGCCAGATAGCCAGTCTGCTGCGTAATAGCCACCGGCACCGGCTGACGGTTGACGGTCATGGCATTCGCCGTCGTGACGACTTTCACCCGCCCATACTCTTGCAGTGCATTGAACATCGCCTGTGAGCCGGACCACGCGGACGGCGATCCGCTTGTCGGGGTCAGCACCGACGCCCCTAAGCTGCCTGCGGTCGAGGAAACGAGCGATGTCGGCGACGTGAACGAAAGTGCCCAAGGAACCATATTGGTAACCTTGTTGAAGACGACATTCCAGTCGATCCCGTATTGCTGAGCACTGGTCAGCTTGACCGACAACACTTCCACGCGCATCACGATCTGACGCGTCAGCAGCCCGTTTTCGTGATCGATGATCCGCGAAATCTCGTCAACGGCGGCTTTCGTGTCAGTGACGGTGATAGTTCCCGTCGCTTCGGAAATCCAGTAGCGGCCTGGCGGGGTCTTGATCGCCTTGATCTGCCCTTCGATCGAGGTCCAGACGCTATAGGCCGAATCCATCTTGATCTTCGTGTTCGAAGAATAGCCACCGTTGTTCTGCGAGGTGCTGCCCTGCGCCCCGCCCTGCGTGCCGGTCTGAGTCTGTCCGTCGCGGCCGAGCGAAGCGTCGAAGCCGGATGAGCCGGGCAACGCTTTCAGCGACAGGACTTTCGTGACAAACCGGCGGATGGTAACGACACCATCGTGGTAATCCCAAGACAGGCCACCCTTCGCACAGGTCAGCTCCAGAAACCCTTGCAGGGTTCCCACGTAGTTCATGTTGTATTTGGTCTCGTCCGCACGACCACCATACGAGGCAGAGGACAGGCCGGCCGCGAGCGAACCGCCCGCAGCAGGACTCGGCAACGGCGGCAGCGTCGCATTCGGAATCGGCTGCACCGTCGCGGGGGCTGAGGCACCACCGCCAGAAGTCGTAGATGCCGAGCCTCCGCCACCACCCGATTTGTCCATGAACGCCGAGAGCGGCATCAGCGCATCCGGCTGCACACGGACGGGAATGCCCGTCAGCTTCGTCAGTCGCTCAGCTAGCAGTTGGAGATCGCCCGGACCGTCCTTGAACTGAAACTGGAAGTCGTTCCGCTTGAAGATTTCGGGCAGCGTTGCATCCGCCGTCATCGGCACCGCCCGACCGCCCAACCATGCGCCACTGACCCGCTGGACCACGCGCACATTGGATGTCGCGTTCTGGATGGTCGCTATGCGGTTGTAGGCGCCAATCTGGTCTGTAGTCTGCGCGGTTTGATGGTCCACGTCGCGCTGCATGGTGTTGCACGCCGACAGCGCAAGTGCGAGAACGGCCGCCGCGACGGCGCGCTTATTTACTTGTCGCATTCTTTCTTGTCCCCGTAGTGAAGCACACGAACCACGTGATTGGCCTCGTACATGCAGGCGAGTGCCGGATAGTCGCTATAACGAAGCGAACCCATGAACTGATCCACCGCATCCTCGAAGCTACCGGTGAATGACCCCTCCAGTTGCACGGGGTAGTCGTACCCGATCTCCCATGACACCTGCCAGCCCGCGTCTTTCGCCCAACGGATCAGCGTCTGACGCAACGTCACGTCACTCGCTTTCACTTCCCATCGCATCGCAACTGCCAGCGGGATCGCTGGCTTCGCAGCAACGTCATTTGCATTGCTCGCGTTACCACTGGCCGCGACCATCGACACCGTGGATGCGACGCGTCGCAACGTCACAGCACGCTGATTCCAGTCGATCGTGGCCTCGACGTTGCCAAGCGGCATGATGGCGTCGGTCAGGACCGCATCCCATGGCTTGCCACCGTTCCAGGCGACAAGCTGCTGCGTATTCACGTTGCTCAGATCGAGACGGAAATCACGCGGTACGACGACGGGCACCATGTCGCCCAATGCGATATCGGTTCCTTTGCCTCGCGGCACACTCACGCTAGACGGACGCATTCCGATCTGTGTGACCTTTCGCCCCGACGAGGGCGCGGCCGGCGTATCCGGCAGCGGGCTAGACTTGATCTCGGGAGCCGGGCCAGCAGCGGCAAGCTGTAGCTGTTGCTCCTGTGCAGCTTCGTTCACGAAACCTGCATGCGCAGCAGGCACGCAGGCCATACCGATCCCGAACGCCGCAAGGGCGATAACGATCCTGGTCTTGTGCATCTCGCACCCTCTCATTCGTAATATCTCCGGTGATGCCACCAAGCACGCGCATGGACCACGGCCCCACGCAATTTGTGGCGAATTGCGCGAAGGAGCACCGGAAGGGTGTATCCCCGCTTCTCCATAATGAAAAAACCCACAATCGCGAGCACAGCCAACGCGAACGACCACTTGCGCGGATAGAACAACGCGCCAAAGAGGGGGAAGAAAGCGCGCGCATCGATCGGGCCGATGCGCGGAGTCAAGGCGGCGTCTCGCCAGATCGAACGGCGCATCTTCATGCGATCGCCTCGCCTGCGTAGCGCCGATAGGCTTTCTGGTCAATCAGGCCACCATCGAGGAGTGCTCGAAGGCCAGTAGCCATGTCCTGCTTCTTTTCCGCAACGACTTTTCGGAGAAACGCGCCCCATTGCGTATAGGGCATATCGCTCATTTCCCGCTTGATGTCGCGGTCAAAATAGAGGTACTCGCGTACTGCGTGGCGATTGCCGTCAAGTGTCGGCACCAGAATCTGAACCACGATCAATCGCAGCGAACCGAGGATCTTGGAAGCAATCGCGGAATGCTGATCGGCGGGGAACACTTGAATAGCGCGACTGGCTGTCTCCGACACACTTTCCGTATGCATCGTCCCGTAAGCGCCGTGGCCGGTGAGTGCAGCTTCGACCATTGCACTGATTGTTTCCGCATCGCGAGCCTCGCCAATACCGATCAATGTCGGCTTGCATCGCATCGCGTTGCGGATGCCGCGCGCGAAGCTCGGGATATGACGACCGATCTGCATTTGCCGGATCTTCGGTCCCGCGTTCTTGACCTTCGTGAACAAAAATTCAATCGGGTCTTCGTAGAGCAGGATTTTCACGTCGCCGTCCGTCTCCGAAGTGTGGGCATAGAACGACGATTGCAGCGTCGTCTTTCCCGAACCGGTAGGCCCGCACACGAGAACGAGACCGCGAGGTTGAAACAGGTTTTCGCGAATCCCCGCAGGCAGATTTAGCGAGTCTAAGGAGGGCGGCACTTCGGGAATCGTTCGCATCGTGATGGACAGGCCATCTTCCGCATCCCCTACCTGAGCACCGGAAATGTTGACGCGATAGCGGCGCGTGTCGCGCTCGACAACAAACCGGTACGGCCGGTCCGCGTCGTTCCCACCCTTGATGACGCCAATTACCTCGCTCCCAAACGCAATGGAGAGCAACGCCTTGATCTCGCCGTCCTTGATGGTCCGTGTGGTGAGCGGAATCTGACGACCCTTGATTTCGCCCCACACCACGTCGCCCGTCTGGAACAGGATGTCCGACGAGCCAACTTCGTTGCAGTAGGAAAGAAAGGACTGAAGGCTGTCCAGCCCGAAATTAGGCTGAAGGTTGAACGGTTCGGGGCGAATAATCACTTGGCCCCTCCCTTCGTGACCGCCGCATCAGACGCGCCGGGCGCGATGGTCGCCTGCCACTTGTTCGGGTCCGTCACGAAGCCGCCGTGGTCCGTCACCCGATACAGCGTGTCGCCAACATTGATATGGTTTCTGTCGCCGGAAACGATGCTCGGTGCGACCGCAACAGTCGGCTCGGACACCATGCCCTTATTCAGCAATTCGGAATAGCGCAGCATTCCCATATAGTCGCGATCAAGACGCGCGCGGTTTGTCTCAAGAATTTGATCCGCGAGCTTCTGACCCTGCGCGTAGCCAATCGTGATCTGTTCCTTCCAGTAAGCACGTTCGGCCGCCGTCTTCGGCAAGACAGCAGCGAACGGAAGGTCTTGCGATTGCTTGATACGGAGACCGACGAACAGATAGTCCCGCCACGAAGGCGCGATCGTGACGAACCTAGCGGGTGCGACGATCTTGTACATGCGATCGGCGGCACGAATCTGGTCCGCCGTTGCTTCCACCGCGTCGCGCGCTTCACTGATAACGGGAGGCAGCATGCCGTTCTTCATCACGAGAGCGCTGAACCGATACAGGGTGTCGAGCCGCGTCGCACGCGCCTCAAGTTCCGCGACCAGGACTGCGGAGCGGTCTGCCAGGCCCTTGTGACTTCCAAGAGGCAACGCCACTTCGCTCAGCATGTTCGCTCGTGCAGGCGAGATGGCAGCGGCAGCGGGGAGCGAATCCACCGAAAGGTTTGCGAGATCATCCAGCGACATATCCGCGCGCGCTGGTACGGCCGTGAGGCCGCACCACAGTGCTGCGCATGCGTATACGAGGGCCGTCCGCTTAAATCGCACGGTAGTGGATCTCCAGCGCATCGGTCTTCAGCACCACGTCGGCCCGCCCACCTAGTTGCGTACCGATGTTTTGCAGGACATCAATAAAGCTTTCGTTCGTGGCGTCGATGGAGATCGGCACGGGCACAGTGCGCCCAAGGATGGCGAACTTCAGCCCCTTCGCGTCGGCAAGCTTGCGCAGCACTTCGGGCGCGTCGCCCTGCCAATCGACAGTAACAAGGTCACCCTTTACGACCACCGTTCCCGTTTTGGGCGCAACAGACGACAACCCGCCTGCGCGCGAGATATCTCCGAGCAGGCGATCAATCTTCTGAGCGGACTCGTTCAGTTGCGTGTCCAGCATCCGACCTGTCTGGTCAACCGCGACAGGCGGCTGCGACGCACAACCCGCAACCCCGCTGACTGCGATGAATAGTGCTACGCGTGTCAGTTGCATAGATTTGCTCTTATCTGTAGTCCGGCCATCCGGCCGAATAAATTACGTATCAAGCGTAGCATACGTAAAAGTCTCGATCAACGATTTGTTGCGTATCGGTTAATTCATACGCACTTTCAGAGGCCGCCCTTCCCGCCTTCAGAGTTACCTCCGCCCGTCGAACGACGCATAAACGACGCAAAGATGCGTCGTTTCACTACAGCCGACCTCCCGCGCCCTCCATGCAACGACGCATCTTTGCGTCGTTGCTGCGTCGTGAGCCGAACACCCACCACTGAACGACGCAAAATTCTATTGCGTATCGTTGCATTGATACGTAATATTGAGAGCAATGACGCAAACATGCGTCGTTTCCTTTAAACGCACTGAGAGGGCTATGACAATGAGTAAGGAATTGGCAGTTCGTGCCGTCGATGTCGGCTACGGCAACACGAAATTCACGGTTGGCACGCTGGACCAAGGTCTCACCGAGATCTGCGATATGTTTCCGTCGCTCACGCCGACCGCGTTGCAGAACAACTTCTCGCACGCGATCGGTCAGGAACGCAACACAGTGAAGATCTCGCTCGGCGGCGAAACCTATGAAGTGGGCAAGGAAGTGCGCCTGGCACTCGGTGGCGGCAGTCATGACCGCGTGCTCGATGAGAACTTCTGCCTGTCGAACCGCTATCTGGCGTTGGTCCGGGCCTCATTGGCCTACATGAAGGTTGACGAGATCGCGTGCCTCGTTCTCGGTCTGCCCCTGACGACCTATGAAGCGAAGCGCCGACAACTCGAAGAGTTCGTTTGCGGCGAGCACACGTTCGGAGAGAAAACCGTGACGATTCAAAAGGTTACGGTTGTTCCTCAACCGATGGGCGGCTTCTACGATTACGTCGTCCAGAACGGCATGAGCAACGCTTTCGACGAACGAAACCTCATTATCGACCCCGGCTTCTACACGCTGGATTGGGTAACGTCGGAAGGCGATCGCCCCATCGATTCGCGCTCGGCGGCCGTGAACGACGCCGGCGCATCCACGATCCTTGCCTCGGTGCGAGAAGCCATCGAGGCCGACCTTAAATGCGATCCGGGCGACATCATGCGCATCGATGAATCGCTGCGCACTGGCCGCCCGCTGCGGGTCTACGGCAGACCGGTCGATCTCGAAAAGTACCGCCCGCTGATCCGTCAGCAGGCCGATGGAGCGGTCAACAAGCTCATCAGCGGCGCGAAGGGCGTGGTCGATATCGAGAACGTGATTCTCGTGGGAGGAGCGACTCACCTGTACCTTGACGCGGTGAAGGCAAGATTCCCGAATCTGGAGGTGCATCAAGGCACCGATCCCGTGTTCGCCAACGTCCGCGGTTTCCAAATGCTGGGTGAACAATGGCTGAAGTCGAACGCAAGCCGCTGAGGATCAACGGCACGGTGAACGACGTCACCGACAGGGCGCTGTACTACGCTCTGTCGGAAGTCAGCCTGCGCAAGCGGATGGCCAGGCTGCGGCAGCTTGCGGCGCTAGGGCTGATGGTGGAGCAGGGCACGCTGCCTGTTACCACGCAACGTCCGGTGGTCGCCGCATCGCTTCCAGAAGATCCGAATCCCGTGCCCAAAGCCGCCCCTTCGACACCTCCGAAGGTCTCGACCGACGAAACAAATTCGCGCGTGGTAACAACCGAAACGCGCAACACGCCCGAACCCTTGCGCGAAACGAAGCCGTCCACGAGCAAGGTGGATTTGTCGTTGATGAACAAGATGAATCTCAACATCATGAGGTGACGTATCGGTTGTTACCACGCATCGCAGTATGCGTGGTAACAACCGGCTATTAGGTCACTTCACCAGCCTCCGGCACCCGCGACCAATTCACCTCGCCGCTGCGCTTCGCACGCTCCCCACCCGATACGCTTCCGGCATCTTTCCGGTCACACCCACCTCCAGCCGCACTCAATCCAGCACGGTCACCACGGCCCTGGCACGCACCACGTGCTCGACCTCGACTCCATCGCGTCATCCACCTCATGCGCGTCCCAACAACACCGGGTCTCGAACACCGACCGTTTTCGATCCGTTGCAGGTATCATGCGTGAAACAGAACCCTATGTGGCGGTTACACCGCAGCGGAGATGCGTGTGTAACGTGGCTATATGAAATATAGCCGCTACGTGATACCTCACCGTGTAACGAAAACTCGCCACGACAGGACACGGCATAGGCAGGACACCACACGAGCAGAGCCCGAACGGCCCGCACCCGATCGACCGTCACCGGTCTGCAAGCAGGACACCCCCGATCAGGAAGCAAACAAGGGCAGCAAACGGGCAGGGGCGAAATCGAGCGGATGGGATACCCTCGATGCCGACGACCAGTAACGGGACCGCACGAAGAAGGAAGCGAACGAGAATGAAGACCAACCGCGCCCGGTATCAGACCCGGACCGAAGACACCGTGGCCCGCTACCTGAAACGGGCGGACAGCCTGCTAAGCAGGATCGCGGACGAAATGCAGTTGCCCGAGGATGCCTACCCGGCCCCGAGCGATGTAGTTGCCTACATGAAGAGGCACGCGCAAGAGTGGAAGTGGGCTACCTTCCGGCAGTACCAGGCAAGTCTCGTATGCCGCTACCAGATCGAATTCGAACGCAGTGGCGACCAGATATTCGAGACCACCGCAGATGAGATCCGGGGACTTCCTTATTCGGACTGCAAGCCTGAGCGCGAACCGGGTCAAACGTCATCGCGAAAAAGGAAGGGCATCCCGAAGCGTGACTACGATGTGCTCGTAGCCAACCTCTCGAATCCGAAACAAGGCGGGGACTTCGCGAAACGGGCCGCACTCTGGCTGATGGCCGCGCTCGCCACAGGCCTGCGTCCTTGCGAGTGGCAGAAAGCACAACTGTCGGAGGATGAATCGGCGCTCGTCGTCCAGAACGCCAAGGCCACCAACGGTCGTGCGACAGGCGCAAGCCGTACTGTTCCCGTGCGCACCCATGACCTTCCGGTCATTCGCGCGCACCTCGATGCATTGCGCGAGCTACGAGACAAGGGCCTCACATTCAGTCAGGTACACAATCGCTGCGGCGAGGCATTGAACCGCGCCTGCAAGGCAATCTGGGGCAGGGACACCTCGAAGCGGTACGCGCTGTACTCGGCACGACACCAGTTCGCCGCCAATTCGAAAGCCGTGGCCTCGCCGGAGGAAGTCGCCGCGCTTCTCGGTCACCGTTCAACGCGGACTGCACGCCGACACTATGCGCCGCGCCGGTCCGCGTGGCTTCAGTTTAAGCAAAGTGCGAAACCGGTCCCGACACCGAAGCCCAACTGAATGATCACCTCCTAGCAACGGATTGCCGCCGCCCGATATCGCACGTATCATAGATACGATACGTAACGGAGGTATCCATGAGCGTTGAAACTAAGCCGGCCTCTCAGCCGACTCCCGAACAGGCGAAAGTGATCGGCACGACGGCACGACGCGTCGGCGTAAACGCTTATGCGGGGACCGGCAAGACCACGACCGCCGTAAAGTTCGCTGAAGCTCGTCCGCAAGAGAACTTCCTGTACATGGCATACAACGCCAGCATCGCCAAGGAAGCGAAGACGAAATTCCCTGCGTGGGTCGAATGCCGCACCATGCATTCACTGGCTTACGGCGCGATCGTGCCCCGGCTCTTTGCCGATCTCGGCAAAGCGGGGTGGGGCGCTAAGCTTGGCGACATGCGTCCGATGGCTATCGCGAAAGCGATGCAGGTGAATCCGCGCATGGCGCGGCTCATCAAGTCCACGCTCGAATCATGGTTCTGCTCGGCCGACAAGACCGTCACCGACGAGAGCATTCCCAAGGATCTGAAGGTGCCAGGCGGCCAGCGCGCGATCATCGTGCAGGGTGCAAAAGACCTGTTCGCGAAAATGTGCGACCCGAAGTGTGCGGATGTCACTCTTCCGCATGACGGCTACCTCAAGCTCTGGCAGCTCACCAGTCCCGACCTGTCGCGCAAGTACACATCGATCATCTGCGACGAAGCACAGGACTTGAATCCGACCGTGCTGGATATCCTCAAAAACCAGAAAACTGGTCTGCTCGTCATCGGCGATGAAAACCAAGCCATCTACCAGTTCCGTGGTGCCACGAACGCGATGCGGCAGATCCAGGTGGACGAGCGGCACTTTCTGACGACCAGCTTCCGTTTCGGCTCGGGCGTCGCGGCGGTCGCGACTGCGCTCCTGGGCACTTTCCGCAAGATCCCACGCCCGATCACCGGCTTGGGCAAGCATCGAACGACGCAGTTCGAGATCGACCGCTCGCAAACTTACTGCACGATCTCGCGCACAAACGCAGCCCTGTTCGACGCGGCCGTTTCCGGTCTGGAGTCAGGTAAGCCTTACCACTTCATTGGGGGCACCGAAAAGTATCGGTTCGACATGATGATGGATGCGTACTACTTGACGACGGGTGAACACCACCTCATCAAGGACGCAGCAATAAAGCAGTTCACGACTTTGGCAGATCTGAAGTCGGCCGCCGAGGACACCGACGATCGCGAACTGAAGTTTCTCGCGAAAATCGCAGAAACCTACGGTGAACGCATACCGGAACTGATCGAGGAACTCAAGAGCCGCCACGATGCCGCCGCGACCCCGAAAACGCTGAAGGGCGGGATCGTGTTCACCACGGCACATAGCTCGAAGGGGCTGGAATTCGATCAAGTCGTGCTGACCGAGGACTTCTTCGAGTTAACTGATGATAAAGAAATCCTGCTGCCTGCCGATAAGATACCTGAAGAGGAACTGAATCTGCTGTACGTTGCTGCCACTCGCGCTGAGCGCGCGCTTCAACTCAACGAAAGCATCCGCAGTTTGCTTCGCGCGGTGCAGCGCATGTCCGACGCCAACAAAAACGCAGCGTCCGCTACTTCCCACGGCGAGCAGAACGAAGCCGGCGCGGGAAGGCTGACCTCGTTCGCCTCACGCCAATGACGCAACGATGCGTCGTCTACGACGCATCCGCTCAGCGGCGCTGTCCTGTGTCGATCTGAACGCCGCACGTCGCCACAAAACTCCGCCCCTCGCCATGCGTTACGCATAAAACCAATGCGTGACGCGATTGGCGCTTGGCGTAACAAAATGCAACTCTGCTTGACCTTACCTAAAATTGCTTGACAAGCAAAAACGCGGCGAGAATAATTTGCGTACCGTTATAACGATATAGAATACACACACAGTCCACATGGCCACCGACTCGAAGCCTCTTACACTGCTGAAGGCGTATCGGATCGTCAACAACCTCGACACGAATAAGATCTGCACGAAGGCAGATATCTCGCGTCCGTATTTGACCAGGCTGGAGCAAGGCGCGATTCCGAGTCCCGAAATCGCGGAACGTCTGGTGAAGGTGTTGAAGGATCAAGATTGCGCGCGCGCCACTTTGCCGTCTGCTCAGTCCACCAAGATCGAGATGCTGGAATGCGCTCGTCAACTCATAACGTCCATTGCGGCGAGGCATCCCGAGTTCGAGCGTGATGGCATCCGGGAAATACATTTGCTGTATCCGGCGCGCTTCCAGGTAGGGGTGCTCTAATGGCAACGCCCGCTCAAAAACCGCGCGCGCCTGCGCCAGGCTGGATGGGCGTCCATCCTGCTGTGCGGCTACTCGCTGAGACCTTTCTCTACAAGTTCAGTTGGCCGAAGCTGCTCGGCAGCAACATGATCCTGGCGATCGCGTTGCTCCTCTCGATCGGCTTGAACGCGGTCCTCATCAACCGTGACGTGCCGCCCGTCTACTTTGCGGTTACGCCGGATGGCCGCCTCATTCGGCTCGTCCCGCTGAATGAACCGCTCGTCTCGCAGGAAAAGGTGGTGCAGTTTGCGCAAGACTGCATCTCGCGATCGTTCACGCTGACCTTCGTGGACAAGGATCTCAAGGAGCACCTGAACTCTCTCCACGGCACGAAAGGGTGCTACACGGACCAGGGGTATCAGGCACTGATGGCAGATCCTGGGTTCTCCGACCTGATCGCGAAAATTCGTGAGCGGCGTCAAATCTCCTCTGTTGTCGCGACGGGTGCAGGCGTCGTGACGGCGACCTCGAAACGTGGCGACCCGATTTACAAGTGGACTGTGCAGCAGCCCATTTCGATCACGTTGGTCAGCCAGACGGAGAAGCGATCGTATTCGTTCATCATCGAGACCAATATTGAAAGAGTCCCGACTGTCGATAGCCCGGATGGCATCTCAACGAGTGCAACCCGATTCCTCGGCAACGGCGCAAACAACTAGGTGACGGCATGACTGACGGCTTCAAACCCCTACCCACAGCAATCGACATTGCTCAGGAATCGCAGGAAAAGGAAGGCACTCACCCGCTGGCAAGCGTCGAGGGCACCGAGTGGCACCAGGTCTTCGAACTGCTCGACCCTTTCATCGCCACGCGCGATGAACTCGAGGAACTTTGGCGCACGGCACCGAACCGCCGCGCGGCTGACTGGCTCGTGGGCATTATGGATACGCGGAAGATGTACGCGGTGGTGACCGGCAATCCGTTCTGAGGCGATATCAATGACGAGCGCACTCACGAAGTCCATGTGCTTGCTCGCGCTTGTCGGCGCAGCGCAACTTGCAAGCGCACAAATGACGCAGGCGAATGGGGCAGGCGCAGCAGGCCAGTCCCCGTATGGGTCAGGCGCAGCAGGCCAGAATCCCAACAATTCAGGCGCAGCAGGGCAGTCTCCGGCAGGCCAGTCTTCGTATGCGGCAGGCGCAGCAGGTGCGACGCCCAACGCTGCCGGAACGGTTTATTCGGACCCCAACGCACCGAGACCGCTCCCGCCGTTGGTCGATCAAGCGACCGTCAACTACGACACGGCCGTCAACACGATGTCGCCTCTGACTGGCGACCAGATCAAGGCACTGCGAAAGCGTATCGACCAGGCGAAGCGCGCGGCGGCCACGAGCGCGAGAACGCCTTCGAAGCCCGTCTCGTCTTCGATTACGGTGGATCTCTCGCCGGGCGCACCGCCGCCGATCGTGCGCGTGAGCAACCTCGGCGCGACAGTAAATTTCATCGACAGTACTGGCGCACCATGGGACATCGTTGAAGTGAACAACATGGCTAAGGGCCGCTTCGAGGTGTTGAAGCCTGTTCCATCGATTCCCTCCATCACAATCACGGCTGATGGCGACTATGTTGAGGGCGACGTTGCTGTTTTCCTCAAGGATCTGCCGTTTCCTGTGGTCGTAAAGATGATTGCCGGCCAGAAGGAGACCGACTACCGTCTTGATGTGCGCATTCCTCGCCGAGGCCCGAATGCGATCGCGCCCGTTCACGGAACGGCTGCGATTGATCTGCCGAGGGACTACATGCAGTCGCTTCTGGATGGAGTAGACACGCCAGGCGCGAAACCCATCCGCATCGAAAACGCTTCTTCGGACATGAAGGCGTGGGCGATTGGCGATCGCATCGTGCTGCGCACCAGTCTTTCTCTGAATAATCCCGCCTACTATGGAATCCTGACAGCCGCTGACGGTACGCACGTCTACGAGATCCCGCAAACGCCTGTCGTTACCGTCAGCGCCAACGGCGCAACCCGCAATATCATTCTTGATCTGGAGTAACGATGGCCGGTAATGGTTCTCGCAAGCTGCACCCCGGCTTCCTGCGCAACGCAAAGGTCATTGGTGGAATCGTCGTCTTGGCCGTCGTTTGCACGGGGGTCGCCATCGTCGCCATGAAACACCGCAAGGATCAGGCGGCGCAATTTGACATTCCTACGGTAGATTCGCAGGGCGGTACGCCCTCGCAGGAATCACCTCACTACACACAGGCGCTTAATCGTCAGAATCAGGAAGGGTTAGCAAAGGCACAAAAGACGGATAGCACGTTCGTGCCCGCGCTCTCCGATAACAATCAACTGGAGCAACAGCTTCAGCAGCGCAACAACAACACACCTCCTGAACGAATCGACTACCAGCATCCGGGCGGATCACCGCAGTCGCCCCAAACACAGGCACAGCAACTACCTCCGTTGCCTGCACCGTCGCCGGGCGTGAGTCAGCAAATCCAGATTCTGGCGAATCAATGGGACAACCCCCCACAATCGCAAGAAGTGCTCGGTTTGCAGAAGCAAGCCGAGCAGGCTACTGCGGCAACGCAACGTGACGCGGCGAGCGCGTCCTCGGCAGTTGCGCAGACGAAGACGCCGGTCATAAAGGACAGCGATAAGTATTACGCCCACCTCGAAAACGGCATCGACACTGGCGCACCCTCGGACGTTCTGGCAATCCTCGACCAAGGGCCTTGCAAGGGTTCCGAACTGCGCGGCACGGGCAAGCTGACGAATGAAAGTGTCAGCGCCTCGTTCACAACGATGACGTGCCAGGGCAAGACCGTGGCAGTCAACGCGGTTGCTCTCAATGACCAGACGCTCAGCAATGCACTTCCTGCCGATATCGACCATCACATACCGGAGCGCGTGCTGATTCCGGGCGTTCTTGGCGCGCTCGGCGCAGCAGGGAGTGTGTACAGCAACGCCGGAGCAACAGTGACGCAGAATGCAATCGGCGGTGTGACGCAGGTCAATAACCCGAACCCCACTGGGAAACAACTCATTGGCGCTGGCGTTTCGGGCGGGATTCAAGGGATACAGGGTGTCATCCAACAGGAAGTCGCCGCCATTCCGGCGATTACCGGACGTGTTGAAATGAACACGCCGATCCTGATCCTATTCAAGCAGGACGTGATCATCCAATAGTCGTCATTTCCATGTTCAACAATTTACGTATAATTACTTTGATACGTATTTCACCACGAGCAACCATATGAGCGAACACGATCATTTCTCGGCCAACTTGGATGAGCAGGTGGTCGATGAGCATCCCCACGTCTCGGAGCATGCCGCAGACGCCGCCGACATCAACACCTTCGATACCGAGCCGAAGAAGAAGCGCTCGATTCCGACGCCCGTTTTGATGGCGGGCGGCGCAGTGCTCGTGATCGCGGTTATGTTCGGCTACAAGCATTTTTTCAAAGCGAAACCGAACACGCAGTTCACCAATGCGCCTGTTACCACTCTGCCAGCCGATACCGGTGGCATGATCCCGTCGTCGCCCAACACTCCATCGGCGTCGCCTACTTCGCCACTGCCGCAGCAAGGCACGATGCCGGATGCCGCTCAAGGCAGCGTTACTCCGTTGCCCTCGCAAGCGAATACTGGCATGCCGACCGGCCCCGTTCCGACCGTCGCGCCCAATTCCATGACTACCGGCACGCCGGCCGCGCAGTCCAGTGGACTACCGCTCGACATGGGTGCGTCTTCGCCAGCCACGAACGTGAACACTGCGGTCCCCGCACCGGCGTCATCGCCAGTCGCCACAGCAGCGCCTGCGTCCGGGGTAGCAGGCGGAATTCTGAATGAAGCGAGTTCCGTCACGACAGCCGCACCCGCACCCGCAGCCGCAGCCGCGCCAGCGCCGGATGCAAAGGATGCCGAGATCCGCAAGCTCAAGCGCGAACTGAAGGATGCGCGCACTGCCTTGGCACATCGTGGCTCACGCAGTACGACGGGCAAGGCGGCCGTGACCGTCGCTGAAGCCGATTCTGGCGCATCCGACAATGCGGACGCCGCCACCGATACGCCTCAGAAGAAGGCTCCCACGCGCGCGCGTCATACCGGCAAGCACAAACACGGGGGCATCGAAGTCCAGCTTGGCTACCACATCAAGCAGGTGATTCCTGGTCAGGGCTGGATCGTTGACGAGGAAAGCGGCAAGCAAACTGTTGTGGCCGTGGGCGACAAGATCGGCGCGGCCGAGGTCACCCGGATCGATGCGGACAACTACAAGATTTACACGACTGCCGGAGTCATTCAGTAATGGATCTGACAACGATCGTCGTCAACATTGCCCAGGACATCGTAGCGTTCCAGGCGCTCGTGCAGACGGTCGCGGTCGGTATCGGCATTTTTTATTGCAGCAAGGCCATATCGGACGCGATGCGCAAGTCGGCATCGCCCGGTGCCGACATATCAGGCCAAAGCATTTTCGCGGCGTTCTTTATCGGCGCGCTGATCGTTCACTTCTCAGGCGCAATGAACAGCACGCTTGAATCGATGGGCGAGAGTGACGCGACCTATGGACTGGTCTCCTATTCGGGAGCGTCGGCCGCTGGAGCGTTCGCGCCTGCTGTCAATGCCGTGCTGACAATCATCTCTACCTTCGGCTGGTGGTATGGACTGAAGGGATGGACGATGTTGCGAAGGGCCTCAAACGGGGGCGGAGGAGGAGGGTACGAAGACTACGCATGGAAAGGTTTTATTCACATCCTTGGCGGTGCGGCTCTCGTGAACATCACCGCCACGCTGGATGCTTTCAAGGCAACGATCGGCTTAACCTCTTAACCGCAATGGAGCAACACCAATGAAACGACTACTCGCGCGTCTTCACCTCTTCGCACTGACGCATCCCAACATCTTTCTGGCCGGCGTTCTCGTGTCCGTCTTCATGGGCCGCCTGGCGTTCACGAATCTGCCGCTCGCTATTTCTATCACCGCGATCGCGATCGCACTCACGTGGCACTACCTCTTGCCTCAGCGTCTCCGGCTCTCGAACGCGCGGCTCGCGTTCACGGCGCTCGCCTCGCTCATCGGAACGAGCCTGCTGTTCGCGGCACCCGCCGAAGCGATCTCGATCGGCGGTATCGCGACTGCGCTGAAGAACGATATGGGTTCGGTCTACGACGCGATTGTGTACGGCTGCTATGGGGTCGGCATCACGAGCACCGCCGTAGGCGTCAACAACGGCATTAAGAAGTCGAAGGGCGACCAACAGGTGACGAATGGCTCGATTTTTGGCTACGGCCTCGGCGGGCCAGCCCTCGGCATGATCGGCTACATCATGGATTCCGCCGCTGAATCCATGGGCGGCGGCGCAAGCAGCATGAACAAGCTGCCGGGCGGCTTGCAATAATCCACACCGTCCCACGAGACCCAAGCCATGAACACGCCAATCGACTCGCGCAAGTACGCCACGCTTGACGAGGATGCGGTACGCAATGCAGGGATCTCGTGGGACGAAGCAACGCAAGGCATGACGGCTCCAGATCCCAATCTCGGAGCGAACTTCGTTACCCGTCGCTACAAGGACATCGTGTTTTCCGTCAAACGGAAGATCTGGCGGCAGGACGACGAAGGCATGGAATCGGCCAATGCCGAGTACAAGAAGAAGCGCCCGGCAGTTCTAGTGAAGGGCGGCAACAAGTGTGTCTTCTGCGGCTTTCGCTCGAAGCATACGGAAGTCCACCACTGTAACGACAACCACGCCGACAACCGCGACGAAAACCTCGAAATCGCCGATCCGCTTTGCCACGGCACACAACACATCGGCCAGGTGGGAAGCCAGCGACAAGGCATCTTCATCAACCTCGAAGGCATCCCGCAAGCTGAGGTCAACCATCTTCAGCGCACGATCGCCGTGGTACTGGAGATGGGAAGCGAGCAGGAGAAGTCCGACGCGCGCGCTCTCTTGCAGCACCTCGCCAGTCGCGGCGAACTGATCGCTTCGGAATGGGGCAGTGCGAACCCTTCGGACTTCGCCAACGCGCTGTTGCGGCTTCATGACGAGGATCTCGATAAGCGTGTGAGTGCCTTCGCTGGAATGGCACTGCTGTACCGACCTGTCCGCTTTATGGAGTACATCGGTCAGTGGATCGAAGAGAGCTACAAGTCACTTCCTCTAAAGATGTGGGGTCAAATTTATGAGCGCGCACGAGCAGCAAGGTAGTGCTCTCGCGACCTCGGACCCAAAAGACACTGCTGTCGCCTGCCCTGATATCGGCATCATGCTGTACGACAACCCGAAGGAATGCACCTCGGGGCACGCATCCGTCAACGGTTCGAGACCGACGCACGTGCGGCAGCCGTCCGACCTTGCAAACAACGTTATCTGGATCACGAACGCCGATTACGGGCAGTTCATTACGCTCGGCCATCGGAACGTCCATAACCTGCGCGGAAATACCTTTCTTCGCACACAGGTTCACCAAATCGCTGCTGATCTTGGATACGAACTAGCAGGAGCACACGCCGTCGATGCGGCTCCGGTTCTGTCCGAGGTCGCATCGCGTGTATTCAAGCTCACGGCTGCGGCCTATGAGTGGAAACCCGGCGAGATTGCGAACGCAGACTCGCTTCACGAAAACATCAAGTCACGCTTTCCGCGTGACACGTACCCGTCGAACAATCCGGCGCTCGAACGCGCATTGCGTGCCGCGTACCAGACCGATTCGGCAATAACGCGCGCAGACTTCGTGCCGAACTCCGTGTTTCTGACGCTGCGCATGAACCGACTGGCTCATGCAAAGAAGGTGCTTTCATGCCCGATACCTGACGATGCGTGGGAGCACATACCCGAAGTCAAGCTGCCTGCCGGCCAGCGCGAACGCTTGGCTTTCTGTCTGAAACACGACACGCCAATCCTTGCTGAAGTCGTGATGGATATGACGCGCGCGGACTCTGAATACGCCGCGCTGGCCGCATTCGGACAGAAAGTTGCGTCTCGCATGGTCCTGCGCGAGTGGGTATCGCATCCTGAACTGATCTGGTTGTCGCGCTTCGCTCCGATCGAGATCAAGTCCGTGTTCCGGTCCGCCGAGTACAAAGCGCTGCACGAACGGACGCAGCTTCCACAGTCTTTGACGGAAGATCCGTTGATGGAACTGTCTTACTCCGCTGGTCTCCTCGCGGAGAATCATTGGGTCTCGCTCGCGAGCGATGAATACAACCGTCTCACGAAAAAGAAGTCACTGACGCCACGAGCCGTATGGCTTCGAGCGGCGGATCGCGCATTGTGCTTTTCACTGGCGAAGAAAGCACTCGACCAGGGCTTTACAGTCACTGGCTACTCTGCGGGAGCGGTGCGCGTCAGGCTTCTCCGGTCGGAGCTTTTGCACGCCTTGGAATTCGCTGTCGAGAATCAGGTGGTCTGTCCGAATTTCAACAGGATCATTCAGGAGGACGACGTTCATGCAGCCACCGGATAACGCACCTCTTGACTTCGTTCTGCTGGCCGAGGTGATGTGCGCAGCAGCGATTCGATCGGGAGACTTGCTCGCGCTGGACAAAATCGCCGAGTTGCCAATGTCCGATCGAGCAATGCACGCGACGATGGTGATCAGCAAATCGGCAACCGCTGATCCCGATATCGCGAGGGTTCTAACCGAAACGAAAGCAGTTCACACCATGCGTAATGAAATCATGCGTCGGAGATCGAATCCATGACCATCGTATCGAACATTCTGGACAACGTTGAGTCGCTCATCGCGTGGATATCGAGCCACGCACTCGGCGCAGATCTTCCATCGTACTGTCAGCTTGAAACGGCCATTGGACTTGACCCCGATGATCAACGCGCGAAGCAGATGGCAGCGATGGACCCGAAAGGGGCGCGTCCCTACATCCTCATCACGCGCCAATGCGCGATGCTGACGGTCTTCGAACTGACCGGTTCAATGGACGTGGTTGGCGATGCCGAGTTCGAGCAAATCACCGACGACTTGCGCCGGGCGATGACATCGTATTTTCAGAAGGCCGGGCATTCCGTTGAGATTTCCTTCGAGCGCGACCCGGACATGATCCGGTCGAAAGTGAAGAATCTGATGCAACCGGCTTATGACACGTGCGATCGCGTCGGCCTTGACCTGAAGGACATGCTCGATGATCGATGCGATCGCGTGGCCGCGCTATGTTCGCACGAGTCCTGCTACGTGATGCTTTACACGCACCTGTCTTCAATGGCTCCAGACGAACTCAAGCGGGAGATGGAGACGCACAAGCTGCGCATCAAGGAAAACAAGGTGCAGCCGATGCTTGAGGCGCAGTCCGTGACCGCGATCCTGAAGGGACTGTTGCATCGGCACGAGACGTTTGTCGATGCGATAGAACGTGACTTTTTGCATGCGAAACTTCACGTCGAAAGACTCTCAACGCACGAGGCTGCGCGAGCGATCCGTCAATCGTATGATCGCCGCCGTACAGATCACAAGTGGAAACCGGTGCTTCCCGGCGATAAGTTCACGCCTCGCAATTTCCGCAACGGCTCAGCAAGCGGCTACTACTTGCCGAAGCTTCAGGAGCAGATGTGCTCCGGCAAGATGTACACCGATGGCGACTTCGCGTACATCAACGGCGAGTATCACGGTTCGGCATACATGGAAGTTGGGCCGCAAGAGATCCACGACTTCATGATGTTGTTCAATCGCGTGGGGAAAGACATTCCCTGGCGTATCAAGTTCGCGATCGAGCCGGGCGGTCTCGAAGCGAACAAGTTCAAGAACGTTATGGTCAGCGTCATCGGGTTCCTCGGGAACACGAACAAGGCTATCAAGCGGTCTTTCGACGCGATCGAACAGGCCCGCCAAAACAACGAATGCATCGTCACGGTTCGAATCACCGCTTCGACATGGGGACCGGACAAGAAGACTTGTGAAGACCGTCTGTCGGCACTCGTTAGTGCCATGCAGGGTTGGGGCGTCGCGCAGATCAGCACGGATACGGGCGATCCGATCCAA
This sequence comes from Candidatus Burkholderia verschuerenii, assembly GCF_001189365.1. Classification (GTDB taxonomy): domain Bacteria; phylum Pseudomonadota; class Gammaproteobacteria; order Burkholderiales; family Burkholderiaceae; genus Caballeronia; species Caballeronia verschuerenii. The sequence continues at coordinate 77,019 of NZ_LFJJ01000002.1, forward strand.
GGTCTCGCATCGACCATTCCAGGCTTTTCCGACAAGTCGATCGCGCCCAAGCTGATCCCGCCTTTGTCAGATATCGTGCGGCTGTTGCCGATTCAACGGGCTGCATCGCCGTGGTATGCGGGTGGCTCGATACTGCTTCGAACCCTCGACGGAAAGGTGTATCCGTTCCAGCCGAACTCGTCGTTGCAGACCGCATGGATTGACCTGATTTGGGCAATCATGGGGTCCGGCAAGTCCGTTTGGCTCAACACGCTGAACCTCGGCGCGATCCTGTCGCCGGGCCTTCGTCGCCTTCCTCTGATCACCATCATCGATGTGGGCGTGAGTTCGAGCGGTCTCATTGAGCTGCTGCAAAATGCATTGCCAGCGGACCGCAAACATGAGGCCATCTACATTCGGCTCAGGAACAACGCCGAGTTCGCGATCAACCCGTTTGACACATTGCCGGGTTGCCGATATCCGACCGAGATGGACCGCGAATACCTGGTGTCGTTGCTGACCGCGCTCGCCACTCCGGTCGGGAAGAAGGAGCCTTACTCGAATGCGCCGGAACTGGCCGGCATGCTCGTGGATGAGGTGTATCAGAAATATGGTTCTGCCGGTTCCGAGAAGCGCTATGAGCCGACCATCGACACGGAAGTCGATGCCGCGCTCGAAACGATGGGCTTTAGCCACGATGAATATACGACGTGGTGGAATGTGACCGATGCGCTGACCGTCGCAGGCAGAACGCGAGAAGCCCGACTGGCCCAACGGTTCGCCGTCCCGGTTCTTTCGGACGTTATTGAAGCGCTCGGTGCCGAGAGCGTGCGCTCCATCTTCTCGCCGAAGGAGGATTCGAAGGCAAAGGTCGAAAACGGGATGGATCTGCTCGACGCGATGCAGATGGTCATTACGACGGCACTCCGCGACTTCCCGATTATCGCATCGCACACGCGATTCGAATTGAGCGATCAGTCCCGCGTGGTGGCACTCGACCTGGAAGAGGTGACGCGAGGCTCTGGCGAGACCGGCGAACGAAGGGCAGAGATCATGTATGTGTTCGCGCGTCAGATCGCGGCACGCCAATACTACTTGCCGGAGGACATTTCCGAGCTTGCCCCTTCCATTTATCACGAGGCGCATAAGCAGAAGTACGAGGACATCAAGGACGAGATGAAGGCGATGTGCATGGACGAGCTTCACCGGACGGCGGGGAAGAAATCGATTCGGCGTCTGCTTTCGCTCGATCGCCGGGAAGGCCGCAAACATGGTATCCGTGTGTCGCTCGCTTCTCAGTTCATGGGCGACTTCGAGACTGATGGGGAATCCATCACCGAATCGGCTTTCTCTGTCTACATCATGAATGCCGGCAGTCAGAAGTCTCGCAAGGAAGCGAAGGATATGTTCGGCCTGTCGGACTCGGCGATCGCGGCATTGCAGCGCGACGTGCGCGGTGCAGGCAAGTTCCTCGCCTGGCACCAAACGAAAACGGGAGTCGTCACTCAGGTGCTGCACAACGCACCTGGTGCGATCGAGTTGTGGGCTTTTTCCACCACGGCGAAGGACGTTGGCCTGCGGCGACGGCTCTATAGACGCATGCCACCCGCGCTCGCCCGGAAGATCCTTGCGAAGGAATTTCCGAGCGGAAGCGCTGCACAGTACATGGAAGCACGTCAGGCAGAACAAGGCGCTAAGGACGACGACAACATCATCGATACGGTAGCCAATGAACTGATCGTGAAGTACCACCTCGACACACAATCGGAGCGTGCAGCATGAGCAATCGAAAACAACGGAGCCGGGCAGGGCAGGTCGTCCGTTTTGGACTGTTGTCGCTCATTCCTGGCTATCCGATCTACAAGGCAGTGGCATCGCTCAAGAAGAACGTCCAGTTGGGAGCGAAAACCCTCGCGGACCGGAATCGGCAACTGGCAGAGCAACGCCGAGATCCGCGCGTCGCAACATACAACGAGGCGCTCGCCAAACGGACGCCTGAGTCGCTGCCGCTCGAGGCGATCGAACTCTCCAGCGTAAGACACAAGCGCTTTTTCTTGGCTGTCGCGACTGTTTCAGCGGCATTCCTGTTCGGCAGTACCATCGGCGAGAACTACTTTGGCACGTTCCTCGGCGGGCTGTTTGTAGTGTTCTGCCTGATGCTCGCCGTCAAGTACGAGCATCGTCTGTGGCAGATGGAAACCGGCAAAGCCGCACCCGACGAACCACTTGGCAGCTTCCGCAAGTTTTTTTCGACGCGCGGTGTGCTGAAGCGGATTCTGAGTCCCCGCCTTTTCTAGGCAATCTCATGTCCTGATATATTCGTATCGTTGTATCGATACACAAGAGGAAGACCTATGAAGCCATTTTCGAGAAGGTGGGGGGCAAGAACGATAGCGTTCGGCCTGTTTGTAATCTCGACGGCCGCGTCTGCTCAGTCGTCTGTTTCCATGGGCGACATTCAGAACGCGGCAAATCGCAGCGGCGACAAGTCGATGTCGCTGCTGGAACTGGTCTACGGGTCGGTCGTACACAACCCGCTTGCGTCCGGTGGCGGTGCGGGCGGCATGATTGCACAACTGTTCCTTGTGCTGAATTCGTGCATGCTTGCGGTCGGTGCGATTTGGGCCATGTATCACTTTGGCTCTGCAATGATCGCGACCGGCCAGGACGGCGAGTTCATGGGGCAGAAGAAGTCGTCGCCCTGGTTCATCATCCGCCTGGGAGTCGGCTTTACAGGCCTGGTGCCTATCTTCGGCGGGTATTGCGGCGCGCAGATGGTGATGTTGTGGGGAACGATGCTCGGGGTGGGCATTGCGAACCTGTCACTCGACGCGGCGGTTTCAGTGCTCAACAGCGGCGGGTCGATGATCGCGACGCCAGCTTCGCCGCAGGCGACCACACTGGCGAAGGCGCTCTTCGAAGCGAACCTTTGCGCGCAGGCGGCTAATACGGCGATCGCCAACATGCCGAACGATAGTGGCGTGTCCGTCGATCCGGCCGAGAATTTCACCGCGATCACAACGAGCAACAAGGTCGTGCTCATGAACCAGCGCGGCCTCTCGTGCGGCGGTGCGGAGATCGACATTACGCAACCGCCGACGCTTCCCTCGTATGATGGAATGGCGGTTTATTCGCTCGACCCCGGATCGATCTACTCGCAGATGCTCAGCGCGCATCAAAATGCCCTGAGCACGCTTCAGTCCACGTTGTCTGCGGCTGCGCAAGCCTACGTGTCGTCTGTGAACGGACAGACTCAGCCGGCAGATCCGCAGAACACTATCAATCAGGCCGCGCTCCAGTACCAGACCACGATTTCGCAGGCGATATCGAATTCCTCGACCGCAATCAGCGGACTCGCGAGCGTGATCCAATCGAACCTTCAACGCGACGGCTGGATCATGATGGGCGCGTGGTATCAGACCTTTGCGCAGGCAAACTCGCAAGTGACGACGCTCGCGAACGCGACGGCCGCCGCTGTGCCGGGAACTGATGCCGACAACATGCCGTACCCGCAGCTATACCGGAAGGTGAGCGCGACCTATGCGCAGCAGAACCAGCAGGACGCCTCAACCTCAACGACGCAGAGCCTGGTGAGCAACCTGACGACGGGGACGACGGACCCGAAGAACTTCCTCTCGAAGATCTTCCCTGGTCAGCAGATCGTGCAGATGGCTATCAACCTGAATTCCGGGCAAGGTCCGGCAGGCTCGACAAATCCGCTCATCGGCATGAAAAACCTCGGCGACTATATCCTCGACGCCGGTTGGACCGCGCTCGGTGCATACGCCGTCTGGAAGGGATTGGAGGGTGCTTCTGACTCCAACGTAGGAAAGCTGATAGGCGTGGTCGGCGACGTGGCAACTGGAGGCATGCTCGGTGCAGCCAAGGGCGCAGCAAAAGGTGTGCTCGATGCGTTGGCACCGTTTGTCGTGATCATGTGCATCACGTTGTTCTTTTTTGGCGCGATGCTGTCGATCTACATTCCGATGCTTCCGTTCATCATCTGGTTCAGCGGCGTTTTGTCGTGGTACGCCGTAGTCGGCGAGTCGATGGTCGCTTCGCCGCTATGGGCGATGACGCACCTTGACGGTGAAGGGGAGGGCATGGGCCAGCGGCCGACGCACGGCTACATCTTCCTGCTCAACGTGATGTTCAGGCCGGTATTCATGGAGATCGGCTTCGTCCTCGCGGGAGCCGGCATCGTCGTGCTTGGCACACTGCTGAACACGATGTTCGGCGTCGCCATGCAGAATGCTCAATACGACTCCACGACCGGCCTCGTGAGCATCATTGGCTACATTGTGTTGTACGTCGGGATGTGCCAAACGTTGTGCAACAGCACGTTCAGCCTGATCCACATCGTCCCTGATCAGGTGTTCTCGTGGGTCGGCGGTCAGATGGCCTCGCGGATGCCGGAACTGGAGGATCGTGTGAACCGGCTCTTCGGTACAGGCGTCGGGCACGGCGGCAGCAATGCTCGTGGGCTTGGAACGTCGCTCGGCGGAGGTGGGCCAGGCACACCCGCAGGACCGTCAGCCACTGCGCCTGTGGGTAAGATGGAGGTGTAGCGCTTCCGCGCCTCGCCGATAAATGAAAAGCCCGCTTACGCGGGCTTTTTTCACTTCTTCAACGGCCTGACGGTTACGCTGCGCGCTTACCGTTAGCGACGGGGTTGAAACCACCGTCGAAGATCCGTTGCCGGTTCTGCTGCACGAGCAGATAGCTACGCGGGTCCACGCGGGCGAGTTCCTTGATGGCCGCGTCTTTCAACGCCTCCAACCCGGCCGCGTTTGCCTGGCTGATGCGAAGCTGACGCTCAAGGTTTTCGGCGTAGGCTTTCCACTGCTCTGCGCTGCGATGCCTGTGCCCGACCAAAAATCACTGCGTCCATTTTTCGCTCCTGCGATGCGCCGAATAGCCGGCTTGATTTGAACTATAGCGCAAGGTTTTCGGACCTCGCAACATTGAATTTGGCAAATCCCGGTAAGTCGTGCCGTTGCGTATCGCCCATACGCTGCGTAGAACGTCTCAGGCGGCCCTCGGAGCACATTGGACACTCATTGGCATTCGGACACGGCTCGGATCGGCCTACAGCGCGTTCTGTTGGCTCACTCAAGTTGCGCCCTCCTACCATCGAGCGATCGGTGTTCAAGGTTTTCTATCTCACTCGTAGTCGAAGCCTGTGGACTTGTGCGACAGCCGACGACCTGTTGGCAAGGGGTGGTCAACCCGAAGGGTTGTCCATCCTTGTCAACAGGGAACCGCGTAGCGGTTAGGAGGGAACCCTGCGAAGCAGGGCTGTCCACAAATCCATAGGCCAGCAGACCACAAACTTATCCACGGAAAACTGAGCCTTATTAATTGAATAGAAATAAATACTTGTAAACCGACAGGGTAAACCTATAGGCGTAAACTACTTGGGAACGCCGGAAAACCAATACTGGCATGGGTTTGCTGGCGATAAGCGCGACCAATTAACCTCATGGGCGCGACCAATTAACCCCACACCCGCGACCAGTTCACCCCAAATGCGCGACCAATTAACCTCGAATAACTCCAAATCGCGCGACCAAATAACCCTGCATAAATCGGACTATCCACAGGGGTTATCCACAAAAACATGCGCGACTAAATAACCTCAAGGGACCGCGACCAGATAACCTCAGCGCGACCAAATCACCCCAAGCGCGACCAGATAACCTCGGAGATTGCTGCGCGACCAAATAACCTCAGCAGAAGCGCGACCAAATAACCTCGTTGGCGTCAGGCGCGACCAAATAACCTCGTGATTCGTGCTTGGCCAAGCGGAGGCGCGACCAAATAACCTCAAAACGTCAAGTCAAGGCTTTGCGTCGTGCTTGCGTCGTATATGCGTCGTTGACGCCTCATCGGGTAGGCGCGACCAAATAACCTCAGACAACCGGAGGTGAGCGCTCGCTTGCGCGGATGGGAAAAAGGGGGGTGAGTGCCCGCTTACGCGAGAAAGGCGCTGCGGAACTGGCCGACAATGGGGAACGAGTCGCGCAGAGCGCGACCAAATAACCTCACTACGGGCGCGGTGAGTCAGCCGTTGACGACTTCGAGGCGGGGTGCGACGGGGGTGGGCGACGGAAGGAGAATGAGACCACTATCGCTGTAGTCCACATTGAGGCGTGGGTAGACAGCTTTGACCGAGTTGAGCGCCTTAAGGAAGTCGGCGCGGAAGTCGCGTAGACGCCCGTAGCTGGAGCCGAACTGGTTGTAGAGTTGCTGCCAAGTTGGACGCGAGGAGCTTTTCAGCGAGAACATGCGGTACGCGAGCCACTGATAAATGTCCAGTTCGAGCGGCGATTGCTGCAACGCAAGAACGGCACGAAGGTCCAGCGGAATGCAATGAGCCGTGATTTCTTGAAAAAACTTGTCGGTAAGAATGATTTCGCTCTGGAAGAGCGAATCCTGGCGTTCGTTGTCGTTCTGATCGAAAAACAGCGTGAAGTCTTCGGCGAATTGAAGGAGGTCGGTCTTCTTCATTCGCGCCGTGTCCAGGTCGCCGGTGATGAATGCCGCCCGCGCGTTGAGAAGGCGGTCTGCCTGGTCGATAAGACGGCGGCCGGCTCCATTCTTTCCTCTGCTGCGGTCAATATTGAGCTTGCGGCAAAACTCGGCGAAGTTACCGCCTGTGCTGATGCGTCGGCTGCCCGTGCGAACGGCCTCTGAAGTCAGCCAGATAACGAACAGGCGTGGATACGTGCCGAAGGGGATGCCTTTAAGAGGATCGCCCTGAATCCAAAGGGTGTAGTCGCCGTTCTTGCGAACCCAAGCTCCGTTAGTAAGCTGTTCGGGCTTGGGATTACGGTACGGAAGCGAAGCCGAGACTAGGCACTTTGCGCCGAAAGCCTTTTCGTCGTCCCGAGGCTCTGCGGAGAGAATCTCCGTGGACGTGTCGATGATCTTGGCGCTGCGATTGACGCTTTGACGTGCAAGTGAAGTGGTTTCGGACATGAGCAATGCTCCCGAGGCGGCTCAAAGATTACGTATAGATACAACGATACGGAATCTACGAAAGATATTTCATTATGTCAAGGAAGATCATACGTCAAACAACTACGAATCGCCAAGGGATTGCGGGTTGTCGGCCGGGATGACGGACCACGGGACAGCGCGATCGCATGCGCGGCTTGGGCCGCGCGCCCGGAGCGCGGCCATTCTATTGTGTGTTGTTTTTTCGGGAACGAGGGCGGGGAAGAGACCGCGTTTCGCTGGTCAGCGCGGAATGAAGCGCTTGCGCGGGTCGATCTGGTCACGAGGGTCGATGGCCCGCGTGGTGTTGTCGGCCACGACCGTTTGCGATGACCCGGCAATGTGCTCGCCTGCATGCGCTAGCTCGGCGAGAAGACCGAGGCCGCCAAGTGTGGCGAGGTGGTTCAGCCCTTCCGTTTCGCCGCTTTCCAGTTCGGACACAGCGAGTCGCGCAACTGCGGACGGCCTGACGATCGGTGTCGATGGAGCATTGGCTGGCTCGGCGGGGCGGGGCTTCAGCTTGGGTTTGATCGGGGCATTCACCAGAACCTCCTTGACTGGTAGGCAAAAAATTGACGTGATTACGTATCGTCGATACTATACGCAATTACTAAAACCGATCCTAGCACAATGGTCCGTGGCCTTGGAAACCCGCGCAGCGATCTGATCGACCTGATCACCTCCGAGGTCGGGCGGATGGTCGCGCGCCGAATTGATGACGCGCATGGGTATGACACGGCGAAGCCGACCAAGGCTGTCCGGTCTGCGGCTGCTCGCATGGTGGAGATCGTCCGCGCGATGGATCGGGACCAGATGGAGGCGTGTCATGAAGAATTGAACGCGTTTTTCCGGCTGGTTCCGTTTAGCGAAGCGATCCCGGTTGCAATCGAGATCGAGATGAAGTGGCCGCATCACATCGAGACGTTGCCGGAAGCAAACCAACGGCTTGATCTGATTCGCAAGGGCGGTGAGTACGCCATGATCTTCAGCCCCGAGAAGATCGAGAACGTGCTCGCGTGCATTGCCGAAATCGAAGCGAGGCAATAGCGATGCCATACATCCCTTTCCCTGTGCAGGAACAAACGTTTGAAGCGTGCGTTGCGCAGGCGGAGCAGAAGTACGCCGTGCCTTCCTGCATTCTGCGCGCAGTCCATGAAACGGAGTCGTCGGGCGCTCTCAGTCCCGGACTCGTGCGTGCGAACCGGAACGGCACGAAAGACTATGGTGTGACGCAAATCAACACCGTGTGGACCAACTATTTTCAGCGGAACTTCGGCATTTCTGCGACGCAGTTCGCGGACAACGCGTGCCTCGCCGTGAATGGTGCCGCGTACATCATCCGATACGAGATCAATGCGTCCGGTGACTTCTGGACGGGCGTCGGTAACTACCACAGCCGGACACCGGGCGAACACGATCGGTATGTGAGAAAAGTTGCTACTGAAGCGGAGAGGTTCGGATGCCAGATCAGGTAAGCAACCGTAGTTCTGCTCCAATCTTTATCCTCTCGGCCATCATCATAGGCTGTGCATTGGTGATGATGTGGCATCTCAAACATGAGGTGATCACGCAAAGGCTGCTGATCTGGAAGGCATACGAAGTCATGCCGATTTCGTATCTCTCGGGGACGGCCGACGAGTTGAAAGGGCGGCTGGTTCTCTATTTCCGTTACGCGCGGGTGATGACGTTCAAGGAGGTGTTCATTCTTGGGTGGCAGATCGGCGCGTTCTATGTGGTGATTCCGATCGGCATGAGCGCGTGGATCGCCTGGAAGGCTTTGCGGCATCCAATCGTTCTCGCGACGCGAGTCCATACGGTTCAGTCGCTGCTCGAAGTGCAGAGCAAATCCTTCTCGGCTGTCGCGCCGATTCTTCTGCGCGATCTGACTGACGACCCTTCACCTGAGTGGGCCTCATCCATGCATCCCGAGGAGTGGGTCGCGGAGCACGGCTTGATCGTCAATGAGCGGCTGGAGATCGAGCGGACGAGAGATCTGTTGGTGAAGCAGCTAGGAAAGTCGATCACATCACTGGCGAAGCTAAAGGCCCACGAGAAAGCCTTGTTCGCGATCTTCGGGTTGCGTGTTTTCTTCAAGGACACGAAGGCGTCGCAGGCATTGATTGATGCACTCAATTACAGCGCGATCAACGTGAAGTCGCGGCCGAATTTCGCATTGGCGCGTGAAGCATTCGCGCGGTGTGCGAGTGCGAAGCCCGCACAGAAATGGCTTATGAAGCATCCGTACCCAAGGACGCTCCTGATGGCTTTGCTTATCGAGTCCAGACAGATGGGCGTTCTGCCGTCGTCTAACTTCATTTGGTTGAAGCCGTTAGACCGCGCACTTTGGTATCCGTTGAACACTGCCGGCCGGAAGGTTCCATTCATGGAGTCGGCAGGCGTCTTCAACCAGATGCAGGCTGAGGAAGTGGCGTGGGACAACAACTGCGTGCTCACTGAGCCGCACGTCGATGACGCGATCAATGGTATTCAGCAGTACCTGGAAGAGACGGGCATCCTTGACGCGCCGACGAAAAACGAATTTACACTGAGGAATCCAAATGAAACTAAGTCTTGAGAGAAACGCTCCGATGCCGAAGGATTGCGTGTTGGTGGAGCCGGAGGGCACAGTGTTTTTGTCGTTCATGCAGACAGGTTTCATCAAGGCGGTTTCGCGTACCAGGTATGCAAGCGGTGATGCGGCAGCGACGGGCGCTTTCATGGTGTCGTCGGCGCAGCCGAAAGATGGCGAAGAAAGCGACGCAATGCATGCGTTGACTTTCGTCAGCGAGGTTGCCGGGGACGAAAAGATCGTGATCCTGGAGCGCTTTAATACGAAGGACGACGCAGAGGCGGCATGGTCGATGGTTCATCGATCGCTACGTCGATACGTTGTCAACGAGCGGCGCAAGCGCGCTTGGCGCACCTTCTTAAGATACGTTGGTGTGCCGTTTATCGTGCTCGCTGTGGGCATGGCAATGGTGCGCTACCTTGACTCGCACAACGGTTCGCTGGAAGCGCTGAATGCGATTATGCGAGCCGCAGGAACGATGAACGGCACGCAGGCGAGCCGGAACCTTTCGCAACAGGGCATGACGCAACCTGCGGGAAGTGCCTCCGCGACTCTTGTGGATACGACTCGCTCGGCCGACGTGGCCGCCGTGTCTCAGATGGCGTCGATCCACTTCGGGTTGGACAACCAGCCGCCCGAGAAGACTCTGTATGTGTACTCGGACCCGAACTGTCCTGCCTGCAAGCAGTTCGAGTCGCACATCACTGATCTGGCAAAGGACTTTTCTGTCTACGTGCTGCCGGTTGCATATCAGGGTGATGACCATGGCAAGGCGGCGGCTGCGCTGTGCGCGAAGGACCAGCAAGGCGCGTGGGTTAGCGCGCTTGGAGGGGCGGTATCGCGGGATGGCAGCGATTGCCTCAATGGCTACACCGGCGTGAAGGCGAACATGCAGCAGTTCGAGCGACTCGGCTTCAACTCGACGCCGCGCGTCGTCAGTGGGACGGGGTTCATCTTCCCTGAAGGGGCACCCGCAAAGATGATCCGTCTGCAAGCAGCAGAGAAGTAAGACCCGCGCGAGCAACCGACACGAATCGACCGGCGCATGGCACAACAATACGGCACCTCGCAACGCCAGGAACTATCGCAACGGCGTATCACGTTAGACCCGCGCACGTTCCTTGACCGTGTCGGCGGGTCGCTGACGCACCCGCGCACGTATGCGCGCTTCCAGATCGCCATGGCGGTGCTGGCGTGCGTTTTGGCTTTCGTCTGGTTGCCGATCACCATTTTCATGGTGATTTTGCAGATCTGGTTCTCGTGGCAGCGACACGAGATGCCAATGCGCTACCCAAAGGACTTGGGCGGTATCGATCCGTCGCTCGATGTGGAGAAGCCGAATCCGAAGGGGAAGGGTGAGATTGTCGAGCGGAACGAGGCAGACGGCATTATCTACATCGGGAATCAGCGTTCGATCGACAGGGCTGAACACCTCAAAGAGCTATGGGTGACCAACTCCGACGCCCGGACCCATATGCTGTTGATGGGAACCACCGGCTCGGGCAAGACCGTCACGTTGCTCAGTTTGTGTTTCAACGCTCTTGCGTGGGGATCTGGCTTCTTCTATTCAGACGGTAAGGCCGATTCGAGTCTGCACGCGGCGGTGTGGTCGCTCTGTCGGCGCGTTGGGCGTGAAGATGACTACCTCGTCCTGAACTTCATGACGGGCGGAGCGGACCCGTACAAGAAGAAGAAATCCACTGAAAAGACTTCGAACGGCACGAATCCATGGTTCGAGGGTGGACCGGACTTTCTGTCGCAGCTTTCGTCGTCACTTCTGCCCAAGGCGAGCGGAGACGGCGCGCAGTGGCAGCAGAAGGCCGTCAACATGATGGACGCGCTCATTCGGACGCTGTGCTACGAGCGCGCAGTTGGCAACATCACACTTTCGATCGGGGTGATCCGGGAATACCTCGCGCTTCCGAATCTGGTGAAGCTTTACCTGAAGGGTAAGAAAGGCGAGATTCCTGAGTTTGCATTCCTGCCGATCAAGGCGTATCTGGAAACTGGCTTGCCGGGTTTCAAGCCAGATCAGGCGGACAAGCCTGACAAGTGGGATCAGACGGTGTGGGACCAGCACGGATACCTGACCGGCCAGTATGCCCGTACGCTGTCGATGTTGATGGACACCTACGGGTACATCTTCAAGGATAAGTATTCCGAAGTAGACATGATGGATGTGCTGCTGAACCGGCGCATTCTCGTGGTGATGATTCCGACGCTGGAGAAATCGTCTCAGGAGGCAGCAAACCTCGGAAAGCTCGTTGTGTCGAGCATCCGGTTGATGATGGCCATGAACCTCGGGCACAGGCTCGAAGGAACGTATAAGGACATCATCGACACGAAGGCAACGAAGTCTCCGGCACCGTACATCATCACGATGGACGAACTCGGATACTACTTCGCTGAAGGCATCGCGCTCATGTTCGCGCAGGCCCGAAGCCTTGGCTTCATGATGATCGCGGCAGGGCAGGACATTGCCGCGATGGCAAAGGGAGAGAACAAGGAAGAAGTCGATTCGATGATTGCCAACACGAAGATCAAGTACACGTTGGCACTCGAAGATCCCGATAAGACGCTCGATGTCTTCAAGAAGGTCGCCGGTCAGGCAATCACCGTCGAGACTGGTTCCTTCGAGGGGTCAGTGAACAACTTCACCTCCACGAGCTACAGGCAGAACCTTACTGGTTCGATCCAGCGGCGCGATCGCATCGAATTGCAGGAGTTGAAAGCCCTCAAGGAGATGCAGGGCGTCCTGATCTTCAAGGATCAGGTGACGCGAGCACGCAGCTTCACGTGGTTCCATTCGACCAAGTTTTCCGACTTGCCTTTCAGACTTAACCGCTTCCTTCAGGTGAACCGGCCGAACCGCGAGGATCTGACCGACAAGCTGAAGCCGATTGACCAGGCGGATGCCCGCTTTACGACGATCGATCGGATCATGAAGAAGATCCGGCTCGGACGAGCGCCTACCTACATTGGAACGATCGACCCCATTGTCGATGCGTTGCTCGATACGTACCACGCCATTGAGTCTCACAACCCGAACGAGACGGCGGTTAATCGCGGCATTGCCTATTACGTCGCGGCCGTCGCGGCAATGCGCAAACACCAGGCGGACGAGGCCGGGCGCTATTGGGAGCCGATCGAGGTCGATCCATCGACGCTCGATGATGCGCCGCCCATGGAAGTTCAAGCTGAGGAAGACGCGCCAATGGCGTTTGCTCGGGCTGCCAAGGGCGAGCATTCGTTGCCGGACGGCGCGCGCAATCCGGTCTATCACGATCCGCCGTTGCAGGAGAAAGCGAAGGAAGGCGAATCCTTTGAGGATCTGGTGCGGCAATTTACTGAGGCACCGTCTGACGCAAAGCAGGCTGATCCATCAACATTCGTGCCGCCTGACTATGACGCGGGCGAGGCCGCCTTGCCCGCGAGCGGAGAGTCGTCGGCCGGGATGAAGAGAGCCGAACCGGCGTCTGATCCGATGGGCGGTACGCCGGCAGCGGACGACGATCTGGATGCCTTCCTGCGGCGTTTTCAGTCTCCCGAGGCCGATAGCGGAGCGGGTGCCTCCACGGTGGGCGATAAGGCGGAAACCGAGCCGGCTGCGCAGCCGGAAGAGCAGCCGTCTGCTGGAGCGTTTGCGGAGGAGGTGGTAGCGGATCTTGATTCGGTGCTCGCGGCCAACGTGGGCGAGCGGCATGCAAAAGAGGTGGTGATCGGATTCACGGAGAAAACGGCTGAAACGTTGGTGAAGATCGAGGAGGCTCTCGGCAGTGAGAATCCGGTGGAGTCGATGAAGACTACCGAGGCCGAGATCTCCGCTCAACTGAAGTGGACGAAGTCGGTGGACGAAATGTCCGAAGCGGATCTGGACAGTATGTTCAGCAACATCGAGGCAACGATCAGCCGGTCGGCAAACAGGGTGAAGTGATGATCGCACGAAGAGACTTTTGCAAGGCGTTCGCGGCCGCTGCGGCACTGGCTCCATTGGTTTCGCCCGTGAAGGCGAGCGTGCAGGCAGGCCAAGCCGTACCGACGCTGCTGTGGGTCCGTCGAGGCGCAGACGAAGCCACGATCGACTACTCGACCGACGACGGATTCCGGGCGATCTCATGGATGCTACGCGATGTGAAGGCCGGAGTCGTTGGTACGCCCGCCTGGTCGCTTCTTCAGCAGTGGTCGTGGATGCAGGCGTGGCTTGCGGCCTACGGGACGCATGCACGGTTTGACATCCATTCTGGACTAAGAACCAAGGCGACAAACGACTACTACGAAGGGGCGCTTGCTTCCTATCACCTCCCGGATTCCAACATGGTGTTCCGCGCGGGCGACTTCAGTTCGCCATCCGTATCAAGCGAGTACATGGGGCGACTGGCGTACCTCTCCCAGCAGGGCGGAGTCGGCTTTTACATGCGAAATTTCACCCATACCGACGTGCGGGGCCGAGTGGTTTTCTGGCGCTCGAAGTAGAGGGTCGGTTCGCAAACGTTTCCCGTGCCATTGGTGCGGTGGCGCACGTTCAGGTCATACAAAATATTGCGGGAAATTACCTCCTTACGGATTATGTGCAACGCACCCTTAGATGCGTATAATCAATGCGATACATAATCCACAACGGAGTACCGTATGGTTTCCAGTGTTGCGGGACAAGGTCCAATTCCTGGCGGCGCAACCTCGGCACCGTCCTTTTTCAGTCAGAAACCGATCACAACCCTCGTGGGTGGAGCACTCCACGTCAACAAGTCAGCACTGTCAGCGCGGGCACAAGCCGCGCCTGGCGTGGCTTCCGACGATGACGGTCTGTTTCTGCGCCTGATCGCCGCAATCAGGCAGTTCTTAGCCCGCATATGCCGGGCAATCCTCCCCTCCAAGTTCTTCGCGTCATCGACGGCAGACAATAGTCGTCCAGATGGCTTTGCGGTATCGCCGCAGGGCAGTCAGGGACCGGTCATGTCCGAGACCGATCAGGAACTCGTGATCGACGGATTGCCAGAATCCAGTCTGGATCGTATCCGGCAGACCATCGATGAGATGGTCAACGTGGCGGTCGGCGATACGCTTCCGAACTCTTTGAAGGCGGCCTTGGCGATGCCCGAGCTTGGCCGTCGTCAGGCATTTCGCGTGCTCTTGCAGCAGAACTTTGGCGACACACGCCAGATGCGGGAGGTTCGCGTTGAGCTTCGCCGTCAGATCGAGGAAATGATCGAGCCGTTTGCCCACGAATATGGGATGGACAAGGAAACGGCCCTGACGCTGTTTCGGGCCGATCTCGAGAGTGGTGGGGGTGCAATCGCAGACCGGGTAGATCCCAACAGCGAGATTCGGGGGCATGTCGCCGAGTTGAAACGGTTGGAGACGGCATTGGCAGCGCTCGCCAAGGCGCGCGGCATGATTTGCACTCGGGCGATGGAAGCCGGAGCTTACACGCGCGAGGAACTCGCTGCCGTGGTTGCCGCACAGGGACTCGATACGGAATTCCTCTTCAAGGCGGAAGCGGTCGCCGCGCAGCCGGCAGACGCGATGCCCGAAAGTGGCGCATCGGTGGCATCCGCGCCTGCATCGGCAAATGTCGTTTCGATGGCGGATTACCGTCAATCGTCGGATTCGATTGTTCCTGCTGACTACACTCCAGGGGAAGGTCAACCTTTGTCGCCTGCTGTTGCGGGGGCGGTGGATCTGCTTGTGGAGCAGGGTGTCATCGAGCGGGAGGCGGTGCAGGAAATCGCCCAATCCGTCGTCGTTGACGCTGCGCTGAGCGACGAATCGGAATTTGAATTGGAGGCGGACGCGCATGGGGATGACCTGGGCGACTTCCTCAAGAAAGACAGGGCTTCCAAGCCCGGCCTGAAACTATGAGTCAAAAATTAAAGGAAGGACCGATCCGGTCACTTGATCTCGAAAAGTGGCGGACTAAATACGGCCTGACCATTAGCGCCGCATGCGAACTGCTCGGTTTGCAGCGCGCGACGTGGGCGGAGCTTCAGAAGAGGCCGGACAAAGAGGTTGAGGACGCAACGGTTTGTGCGCTTCTCACGCTCTACGAGCGGCATCCCGAAACGATGCCGATTACGCGAGTAATTGATATCAGACAGCGCATGGTCAGCTTGGGCTACGACCCGGACAACCCGAAGGACAAGAAAAGCTTCGCGGGGGCAACGGGCCGCGAGGCGGCAGCGGTTTACCGTTGGGTGAATGGGCAAGGAAACGTGAGCAAGCCGGTTGAGCGCCTGCTGGAGGCATTGGACCGCTTACACACGGAGTCGGGCAAGAAGAAGCGAAACGTGCTCGAAAGCGTAGCGATGGAGGTCGCGGAACGCGCAGGCGTTCGTGACCCGCTGTCGCGGGGATCGTGGCGTCGTGAGAGCTAAAGAAAGTTAGGGGAGGGGTGATGATAAAAACGAAGCGCCCTGGTATCGACGTGACTGTGGTGCTCTTCTATAAGCCCGGCAACGTGCCTGCACGCATCAGTGTCCAGGAAATAACATTGCCGTTGTCTCGATCGATACGTGGCTATACGACTGGCCTGTCGGGGCATCAGCGCCTCGACGGCATGATGTACGCTCGTCAGTTTGCCGATGCAAAGCGACTTGAAATGATCGTCATCGATCTTCTGGTCGGGTTCACGCAACCGATCTATCCCAAGGTGCTGCCGCCCGAACTCGTGGCCGAGCATGACGTGCTCAATCTGTTCCGGGTTTCCAAGAGCCTGATTGCCGAGATCGCCGCGCATTGGAAGAAATGGGTCAAGGAAGACGAAGGGGAATCGGCTGAGAATCAATACGACTGGTCCCGGCCAACCGACTTCGTTGCTCGACGGCCGGACCTGTTGCCTCGGCTGCTGAAGTTGAAGCAGTTTTCGCACATCAATGTGGTAACGCATCCCGTGATTACCGCATATAGCGACCGTCCGCTGACGGCAACCACATTCCGAGTGGGCTATTCTCACATTGAGCAGGCGTCCGCGCGCTTTCACCCGGATATCGAAGTCGTCCTGTAGCGCAGCACAACAGCACTTCCCAAAGCCCCGGCGTCGAGTGATGCGCGGGGCTTTCCTATTTTTGGCGTCGGCGCAAAGAAATTTGTAACCGCGTTGCCGGTTTGCCGATGCTGTTGCCATCTCTGAGTGTGGGCATGGTGCTCACTGGAGATGACGATGAAAAAATTCTGCCTGCTGTGCCCCGGTCTTCGGACCTCTGTTCCCGATGATCTGCTCGATCAGTTGCGGGTACTTCCCGGCGTGCAACTGAATCGCGTTACGTCGGGGGGGATCGTGAGTGTGTACTTTGATGGGACAGAAGCCCAACTGCACGCGCTCCTGGCCGCCACGGCGTGGTCCGCATTCTACGTTCGTGTCAGCGAGAGCCGCACATATCGACTGCAATAGCCGGAGCAGTCGCGCGCGCTCTCAGAACAAAACGGCTCGATGGCCTCAATAAAGTTGTTGATCTATAGATCAAAAATAAGATTGACTTAGATTGATCTATAGATCAATAATTGATCGTCCACACTCTGGAGCCAATCATGTTTCGCACGCGTCATCTGAAATGGGAGATTTGCCAGTGCTGCGCTGGCAACGGTCATGTCGAACATCCGGCCTTCTCGAATGGCATCACATCGAGCGAGTGGGCGGAAATGTCGTCCGATGAGCAAGACACGTACATGCGTGGCGGCTATGACGTGATGTGTGAGCCGTGCAGCGGTGCTGGCAAGGTGCAGGTGCCGGATGTGTCGTGCATGGCGTTTGGAGAAAAACGCGAGTACGTGTTGTATCTGCGCGAGCGCGAAGCCGACGCGCGCGCCGCTCGCGAAATCGCGGCTGAAGTCGCTGCCGAACGCCGGATGGGATGCTGATATGCGTACTCTTCTGCAAGCTGCTGAATTCGGCGCGATTGCGGGCATGTATGCGCGCGAGCGCGCGGCGCATCCCTGCACGCGCGCGCTGACTGTCTTTCGCTGGCTTCGCGACGACCAAGGTCTCACGCTCGAACAGTTCGAGTGCGCGACGGAACGCGGCCATTCGTGGAGCTTTACGGGCACGGCATACGGTGGTGATGATTCGAGCTATATGGGCGAAGGACGCTGTTACTGCGCGTATTGCGGTGCTGATGGCGACGCCTGATTGCAAATGGGAAATCGACATCACGTGACGATGTTTGGGAGGAATGAGCCGATCTGCTGGCCCATTCCTCGCGCGCTTTCTGATGCAGAACGAGAAATCGTGGCGCTTTATCGCGTGGGTCCAGTGGATCTGTATGGACTCCCAGGCTTTGGCGATCAGACGATGAGAATGTTGATGAAGCGGAAGGCGGTTGGCGTCTTCTCAGGCGAGAAGCTGGTCGGAGTCGTTCGGCATCGCTTTCCGGGAGACGAGACCGTTGTGTACACGTTGACGGGTGTGAGATTGCCGGTTCTCTTCGGCGCAGCAGGCGAAGGGTTGCGGGACTACAGCCAGAGCATCATCGCGCTCCATGCGCTGATTGTTGACGATTTGATAGGAGCCAATGAAACAGGCAACGACGTATCCAGTTCTGACGCCTGACGAGGCCAAAGAGCTTTTGCGGCGCAAGGGATGGTCGAACAAGGCCCTGGCGTTGTGGTGGGGTTTCTCGGAAGAGTACATCAGCCGCACGATCAACAACGTTGACCGTAAGCGTCGCGACGACGACGCTCTGCGCGGCTTGCCGAAGTGTCCGAAAGCCCTAATTGAAAACTAACTGAGCGAGTAACTTCATGTACGACATTCTGGAAGTGCTGTTTTTTCATCAACCGAACGGCGACAAGCGAGCCGCGCTCGACCGGTTGCAAGACACGTTGCATGGCGATTTCGAGGTCGAGGGGCACGAGTTCGTGACCGAGACGCCGCTGGACGAGTCCCGTCAGGTGGTGCGCATCATCGCGTCGGGACAAGAATTCGAATCGGGTCAGGAGTTCGAGGAACGCGTTCGCGAACTTGCGTCGGAAGATGAATTTCAGTGGCAGCGCATCGGTGCTGTTCCGGTCGGCGAGACCGAAACGGTTCTCTGCTAAAAGCGCCGCAGGTCCAAGCGCGACCAAATAACCTCAAACCGATTTGCCGCATGAGTTGGGCAAAAAGACACCACCGAGAGGGGGATTCGCATGGCCGACAAGACATTCCGCATCAAACTGAAGCGGGTGACCTACGCGGAGGTTGTCGTTGAGGCTGAATCCGCTGCCGCTGCCAGGCAACGGATCGAGGACGATGGGCCTCATGACTGGTTCGTGAACAGCGGAATCGGCGGCACCGATACGACGACTATAGTCTCCGTGAAGTTGGAGGCTCGCTGAACATGAACGCAGATGAAAAGAGCTTGCCCCCGCTCTTTCTGGAGGGCAACAAAAACGCGAATCCGGGCAACGGTGGGGGCGTGCGTTGTCTTCGGTGTGGAAAGAGGATCAAGGGCAAGCCCGTGCAGGTGTTTCAGGATTTTCGCGTCGGAGGGGAGTTTCACGATCTTGGCGGAATCCCCGAGAAGGACAGCATGGGGCCTTACGACGTAGGACCGGATTGCGCCGAGGCGTTGAGGGAGCGCGCGCGCTTCTTTCTTCGCAAGGCAGGACTTGAATACTGAGAGTCAAGCGCGACCAAATAACCTCAACAAAGCGGAGCAGATCCATGGCCTTGTTTTCCCATGAGCGCGGCGCGGTGCTCTCGCCGTGCAGCATGTTCCGCTACTACCAGTAACGGCGTCGCTCATACCGTTTTCGATCGGGGTCTAAGTTGACGCAATTCGCAGAAGGGAAAAACGTGCCGACAGATCAACCGAACATTGAACAAGACCGAGCGGAGTTGGTCGCGCAGATTATCGAAATGTGTGACCCGCGTCGTCACGTATCGGGTCTCTCCGATAGGTCGATGCAGAAGATGACGCAGGGCTGCATGGTGGTCACCGGCGCACAGGTCGGCACAAGAGACCGTGAGCGGCTACTTGGCTATTGCGTGCAGATTCGAAAGGGGCGGGGCCAGTTCGGTTCGGACATGGTGTTCCTGCGCCACACCGATGGCTCCCTTGTGACGCACGAAAATCAGAGTTTTTTTCTGATGACCGAAGAGCAAGAGTTGCTGGCAAAGCCACTGTTTCGAGAGTTGCCGGAGGACGAGGATTATTCACACGGCTACAACTGCTGCAATAAGGTCCGAGAAGTGGGCTTTGTCATTGAGAATTCGGCGTCGGTGCCGACACCGGATACGTCATTTGCGATCACAGTTACTCGCATCGCGTGAAGCGGCAAAGCGAAAGGAAAAATCATGAGCATTGAAGAACACACCTACGACGAACCCTTCGACATGACGACGCCGGAAGGGCGCGAAGCCGCTTTCGCCGATGAGGCTCGCCGAGCAAAGACGGCGCTGGCGAACTGCACACCTCTTTACGGCGAGATCAAGAAATCCAGCAAATACTACGGGCAGACCAAGCCTGGAGCACTTTTTCCGGTGTGGATTAGCTGTCACGGTGAGTACGCCGTGCAGGGCGGTCCGGGCGGCCAGTACCGCCTCAAGGATGTTTGGATCTGGGCGCTTGATGGCGAGAGCAAATTGAAAACCCGTCTGAACTAGCCAGCGGCCGAGGAGCTAACGGGTTCTAGCTTTGCTTTCCTTGCGCCGACGCTGGCCGGCATCCAGCGCGGCGGCCTCAGTGAACAATCTCCATTCGGTGTCGAGGTCCAAAAGCAAGCGCGCTGCGTCGGTTTCGAGCCGGACGCGGTGTGTGTCCAGCCATGCACGAAGAGCTACTGCGTCAACGCGATCGTCCGCTTTGCGGCCAGGTGTCGCGAAATGTCGCTGTAGGTCGTTATTGGATATCGCTCGTCCCCCGAAAAGCTCCCGCAAAACCGTCCGCGTGCTGGTGATGGTGGTATCGGGCGGCGGTGGTTGGAGCGCCTTGGCAAACTCAATCATGGCCCGCGCTCTCGCGCGACGTTTGATTCCGCTTAGCGTGCCGAGCAGATGCTTGTCCGAGAGATCGACGTATTCGAGCATCGCGCCGACGGCATGCAAGAAATCCGTCTTGGTAAAGAAACGCATGCTGGTGTCCTGCTGTATGGAGATATATCTTTATACAGCATTCGGTTCCCTGCCGCTTGGGCGATCGCGGTCTTCCTAACCAATTTTCTTGACTGACAGGCAAATAATTGCGAATATGGTGTAAATTGCGTATCGTTAATGCGATACGGAAAACAGGGAGGTGGCTATGACGAAAGACGAAGTGGTTGCCCTGATCGCGGAGCGGACCGGCGCATCAAAGGCTCGGGCCGCGAACGCTCTCGAAGCGGTGATTGATGGCTTGACGGCCAGCATTCGCAGCAACGGCTACGCGAAGATCCATCGGTTGTGTTCGTTCTCTCTGGTAGAGCGAGCGCCCCGGACAGCGCGCAATCCGCGCACGGGTGAAGTCGTCCCGGTTCCGGCGCGCAAGGTCGTGAAAATCAAGCCGCTCCAGGCGTTACGCGACGCCGTGGAGCGTTAATCGGGTGGATATCGCAAGGTGAGCATGGAAATGGAAAACACATTGCCAGGAGACCAAGCCTCGGTTGCGCCGGGCGGCTCGAAGGTCGAGATGACGCCATTGGGCAAGCTAGTCATGGTCCTCGTTGCCATCGGACTCGCGTTTGCGGGTTGGACTTACTACCAGGGGCAGGCCAGCGGGGCGCACACAGCCGCGATTGGCGGCCATTCAGTGGCGCAGCCGGTCACGCATGCGGTATTGCGACCACCGCAGGTTTCGACTGCCGCTCCTACGGCAGAGCAGGTGTCGCAGGAGCTTTCGAGGGAGCGGCACGAGCGCGCCATTCAGGTGGCTGCTTGGCGCGCGGTGTCGGAGGCGGGCAGACAGCAGCTTGCGGATTTGACTTCCGCGATGCAGTCGCTCGACGCAAAGGTGGACGCGATCCAGAAGATGCCGACGCCGCCGCGTCCCGCGCGGGATGAAATCGCCGAAGGGGCGAAGGCCGTCCACAAGGCGGCCGACGTGGCGAAGGCTACTGCATCGATCGACGTGGCGTCGCTCCCGATCGAAACAGTGACGGCTCAAGCAATGAACCTGACCGGGTTCGGAAAGGGCGTCGTCGGTATTGGCAACCTGAAGCTTTCGGTTGGGCAATCGTTGCAACAGGGCGAGACGATCGTGGCGATCGACCCGGAGAGCAGGTCGATTGTCACCAACCGACGCATCATCAACGTTACGAACTGAGGTAGACGATGAGCGAATCTCGTTTCTTGACCCGTGTTGGTATCGGTCTCGGTCTTGTCCGTCGATCCGTGCCAGAGGTAAGGATGCAGACCGTCAATGAAGCGCCAGCCGCGCCGGCGAACCAGAATCGACGGGTGCAGTCGCAGCAGGCCGGAAGCGCCGCTGCACCCTCGCGGGCAGCGGCTAACGTCGCGCCGCGTCAGAGCGTGGCACCGGCATCCTCAACGATCCCGGTATCCCGACCGATTCCGGCTGCGCCGCAGATTCCCGACGGATTGCCAACCCGTGCGAGCGAGACCGATATCCACACGGTGATCCCTGCGGCAGCCCAACTGAATGGCGACCTGACAATCGAAGAAAGCATCGTCCTGCGGTGTGTGGTGCGGGGTAACGTCACCCAGGAAGGCGACCATCAGGTGGTGTTGACCGAAACCGGTGGTATCCACGGTACGTTGCGAGCGCACACGGCGGTTATCGGGGGGACCGTCGAAGGCGATGTGTTCGCCGATCGCGTAGTGGTTCTCGAAACCGGCATCGTTCACGGCAACATCGAGTACGTGACTCTGGCCATGAAAGAAGGGGCGACTGTGAACGGGCTGCTGACGCGCACCGTCCCTAACGTGCTCGACACCAGTGAGGGCGCATCGGTCTTCTCAGCCGCTGCCGCGCCGATCCTCCACTCGGTTCCGATGGCGGAACAAGAGCGGGTGGCGTGACTACGCGCTCGCTGGTTTCAGTGATGCTTGTGACGTGGAGCGCGCTCTGCGCGTTTCTCGCGCAGATTCACTTTCCGCATTTTCTTGTGATTTGCGAGTCGGTCGAAGCCTTGTACGGTGGCATGGCCGACGACGTGGTGGTGTACCGCGTGATGCAGACGCTGATAGGCGCGCTATGGATGGTTGGGGTCTTCGCCATCGTAGCGGTCACGCTGACTCGCAGATCCCGGCGCGCCGCTTCGCGCGCACCGTCACCGTAACGCACGCTACGCAGAAGAATGAAGATCTTCCTCGGGTACAACGACTACCTCCGCAAGAAGGAGAGCAAGGACGTTCCGGTCTATTGGGACTCGGAAACGCTCATCAATCCGCACCTCATCCTGTGTGGAAAATCAGGCACAGGAAAATCGTACCAACTGCTCCGTTTCATAGACGAAGCCCTCAAGACGGCCGGACCCGGTTTTGAGCGGTATCACAATCTCGACGTACATGGCGATCTGATCGTACCTGGTGAATCTCGCGTCGAATTTTCGCGTGCGACCCGGTACGGCTACAACCCGCTTGTGCTCGACCCCAATCCTAAGTCGGGCGGCGTCGATCGGCAAATCAACTTCCTGATTTCGACCATCAACCAGACTTCTCGCAAGCTGATGGACCGACAGGAAGCGTGCTTGCGGAACATCCTTGCCGATGTCTACGCGGCTTACGGGATCTTCGAGGAAGAGCACGATACCTGGACGCGGGAGGAGATGACTGAGGCGATGCGCGCCGAGATGTGGGCGAGTCGCCGCTGGTCCGACATGCAGCGCTACTACCCGACGCTTGAGGATGCGATCGCACTCGCCGAGCGCAAGCTGAAGGCTATGTATGGCGGCCTGAACATGAACGAGCAGGGTAACCGTGCGGTCGCTGCGCTCGAGGAGATGAACCGGGCTGCGGCGCAGATGAACCGCGCCGTCACGGCGAGCAACAAGAAGATCGACATCGAGGACAAGGAAAAGGCACAAAAGCAGTTTGAGGTAGCCAAGGGCAAGTACCTTGAGCGCGTCACCGACTATGTGTCTTCGATCGAGACAGGGCGGGAGTTTGACGACCTGATCAAGTACGACTCGAAGGAAGTTTTGAAGGGCGTTATTGATCGTTTGAAGAACCTGAAAGCGGTTGGGATTTTCAACGGCAATCCGCCTCCTTTCGATGAAAGCGCACGCGTTTGGTCCTATGACCTGACAAACCTAGATGAAGAGGACAAGTTCGTCTTCGCGAAGGTCCGTGCTCAGCACATTGCTCGCAGACGCAAGCTTCTCGGCGTGCAGAGCGAGATAAAGGAGATCATCGGACTGGACGAAGCGCCCGTTGTTTTCGATGACAATCCCGACAGCATCTATAACAGGATTGCGAAGCAATTGCGAAAGTTCGGTCTCGGCCTATGGTGCGTTGCGCAGACGCCTTCGGATTTCCCGGAGGGCGTGATCACGACGGTGAGCACGAAGATTCTTCTCGGCATCGACAGCTACTATTGGACGGCATCCTGCAAGAAGCTGAATATCGATGAGAGCGTTTTAAAGTTCATCACCCCACAGAGGACCATCGCCGTCTATATGGACAAGAAGGGGTCGATGAATTCGAAGTTCAACAACGTCCAGTTGCAG
This sequence comes from Candidatus Burkholderia verschuerenii, assembly GCF_001189365.1. GTDB lineage: Bacteria > Pseudomonadota > Gammaproteobacteria > Burkholderiales > Burkholderiaceae > Caballeronia > Caballeronia verschuerenii. The sequence goes on from NZ_LFJJ01000002.1 coordinate 101,143, forward strand.
TAGGAGCTATCCAATGCGAAAACTTCCAAAGTTAGGCGTGGTGGACAAAGCTCTGCTCGCGCTCGTGGTTCTTACGGCGGCTATGTGGCTACGCGATCAATTGCCTGCGTCTGGTGTGGAACTCGCCGAGGTGCAGGCGCTGGCCGCGCACAACGAGGCTGCGCACGCGGTTGTGGTGGCGACGCTATCGGCCGACCCGTCGCCGAATAGACGGGAGGCCCGTCAATTACGCGAGCGCGTCGTTGCGATCGAGCGTGCGTCGCTTCGTCTGTCCGAAGATACTTCCATGCAGGCCATGGTGAGCGAGCGCGATCGCCTTGCTGCGATTCCACTGTCGAGCATGTCGGCAGAAGATCTGATGCGCTGGACGCTCTTGTGCGCGGGCCGCTACGTGACGTTGATTGTGGGTACGTTCGCAGGGCTGTGCGGGCTGCTGGTCTTACGCAGTCGTGGCCGGCTGAGTCGCGCGCGATCCTGAGCGAAAGGGCATTTCAGTGAGAGGCCGCTATCACGTGTACACCGATCTCGGCGGAGACAAGCCAGCGTTTTCGTCGCCGTTGTATGTGCTCGCGACGTTATATGTCGTCTACCTTGCGGGTCCGTTTCAGCGGTGCCGAATTTTTGATGTGAAGCGCGGCATCAACGTCAACGAAATTGATTTTGAAGGAGGTCTTCCGAATGAAAAAAAGTAGTGCCATCAGGTTGGCAACGTTTGTTTCGATCGTGGCTTTTGCTTGTGGTTGGGCTGCGAATGCAGCGCGAACCAATGCGCAGGAGCGCTGTTCCATCTCGTCGGGAGTGAAGATCTCGGGGCAGGCGCGGATCGACTGCGCGCAATAGTCTGTTAATTTTCATCACCAGAATTTTACGTATCATTGGTGGCATACAAATCATTGAACCGGAGAAAAGCAATGAAGAAACGTACCGTGGTTGCATTGATGGTGGCTGCGTCGGCCTTGGCGACGAGCGCTGCGACGGCGAGCGCTGCCGGGTTGGCTGACCATATGGCGGAACCGCTGCCGATGCCGTTCCCGCCCGATGTGGCGGCGAAGCCGCGTGCGGAGATTTCGGTCAAGCTGATCCTCGTCGGCTCGGATGGCAAAAAGCAGGAAGTCCGGCTCGTGACGAAGGAAGGCTATGCGGTGACTTACGGCGATTTCAACCGCCGCTCGTACATCCAGTCGGTCGATAACGTGCCTCCGGTGCCGGAGATCCGCCCCGCGACGCTGCAAACCGGATTGTCGGTGTACGCCGAACCGGGTCGCATCAACGAGAACGGGCGAGTCGCTGTTCGCTTCAAGGTCGAAGACAGTTCGCTCGAAAGCCTGCGAGACGCGAACATCGGCGGCAGCACGGTGCAGCTTCCCGACATCCAGACGACGGCGCTCGACCAGACGATCCTCATGAAGTCGGGTGTGCCGGTTCATCTCGACGCGATGCGCGATGGCAAGAAGGCAAGCAGCATCGAGGTGGAAGTGGAGTTCGCAACGTCCGATCACGGACGCGCTGACAACGTGGGCATGGGCGAAAGCTGCGCGCCCAACGGAATCATCGCGATGCACGGCAGCGACACTGCTTTCTGCAAGGATGGCGTGTGGACGGTTGCTCAATACGTGTCCGTGGGCGCAGCGCCGAAGCGCGACTGACCAGGCGCACTGACCCTTGCCGCCACGCGTCGGCGGCAACAGCCAGTGTACCCACCACACCAGCGGTCAATATCAATCAGGAACCGGCCATGCGACTTCCGTTCGAACTCGATCCCGCAATCATTCACCACATCATCTACTCTCAGGCCGGATCGATCGGCAAGGCCGTTATCGAACTGATCATGAATTCGGTGGACGCCGACGCGCGCTCGGTCGTGCTCACGATGTCGAAAGACGGCTTCACGTGCAAGGACGATGGGCGTGGGTTTGCCACCCGTGAAGACGTGCTGCGCTACTTCGGGCGATTCGGGACGCCTCACCAGGAGGGGGACGCGACTTACGGTCGATTCCGGCTCGGGCGAGGCCAGATCATGGCGCATGCAAGCACCGTCTGGAGGTCCAGTCTCTGGCAGATGAACGTCGATACCCGGTCGATGGGATACAGCTACGATCTGGACGATCTCACGGATGCCGATCGCGTGCAGGGATGCGACGTCAGCGGGAAGTGGTACGAGCCGCTGACGGATACCGAGTTGCTCTCGGCAACGCAGGAGATCCGCGATCTCGTTCGCTACACGCCGGTCAGCGTCGAACTCAATGGCCGGGCTATCTCGCGCGATCCGCGATCGGAGAAGTGGGATCACGAGGACGAATTCGCGTGGTATCGCGTCAAAGTCGAGGGGGCGGTGTCGATCTACAACCAGGGTGTTCTTGTTCGCCACGATTCCTCGCATCAGTGGGGCGCTGGTGGCCTGATCGTCTCCAAGAGAGCGATCTCGCTGAACGTCTCGCGAACGGAGATTCTGCGCAAGACATGCCAGGTGTGGCAACCAATCGCGAAGCAGTTTGGGACCATGGCCCGCGAGATTTCGGCGCAGCTTGGTGAGCACCGAAAAACCGAGGCGAGTCGAGAAAAAGCGGCGCATGATCTGCTCGCCGGCACCGACAACCTTCTTCAAGCATTCGCGTCTGGTGAGGTCATTACGTTGTTGCCCGGAAAGCAGCACCTTTCGTTGTTTGATTTCCTTGAATTGAATGGCCGCATGCACAGTGGGCGAGTGAGTGTCGCAGAGAACGCATTCGACATTCCGAAGGCGGAGGCGATCGCGCGCGAGAAGATCGCGCAGATCATCCATCCGATCACGCTGGCGCGGTTCAACTGCCCCACTACGGAAGATTTTCGCGACGCGCTTGAGCGCATCATGACGATCGTTCGCGAACGCTGGTCTGCGTTGACGGAAGCCGGGCAGTATCAGCTTCGAATCTGGAGGCTGGACGGCATCAGCGTGCCCGCCTTCATTGACTTCGCGACGTTGCGCGAGGCGTTTGTCGAGCGCACTACGATTGTCCTTGAGAAGGACGCGCTTGATCGCGAAACGCGGAGGATGTGGACGGCCCTGCGTTGGTGTCTCCAGCAGTACGCAGGTCTGTGCGCGGGAGGACGAAAGACACGCAATCGCGGCGCGCACTACCTATCCGGTGACAAACACCGGAAGCACATTCTGTTGGGCGAGTCCAACGCGATGGAAGCATGGACGGACGGCGAATCGTATATCGCCTATAACGCCAACATCGTGCGGCGGCTCAAGCAAGATCCGATCAAGACGGCGGGTTATTTGTTCAGCCTGACGGAGCATGAAGTCGCCCACCAGGGCGACAGCATCGATTGCGGTCACGATGAGGCGTTTTATCAGCGTTACCATGACATTTCGATCAGCATGGCCGCCGAGCGGCAGCGCTACATGCACCTGTTCATGCAGAAGTACGTGTACAGCATGGAAGGCGAGGGTAACAAGGATCGGAGCAAGGTGTGGTACGAGCAGCGGCTAATTGAACGTGCGAACAATGGGCGTCAGAAGCGCGAGTTGTCACCCGTGATCGAGGATATGGCCGCGCTGCCTTTTATCAACGCAACTGTCGAGCCGGAAAACCGCGCGCTCATCAAGATTATCAATGCGGGACTGGTCGAAAGCGGGGCGTGTCCGCTACCGCCCGACTGGGACGCCGTTCGGCGCGAAGCGGAGGAGGCACAGGGGCGTCAGGCCGAAGGCTGGCGTGCTGAACGCCTTGAGCGTGAACAACTAGCCCGCGACGATGCGGAAAATACACGTGCCGCGCAATCACAAATCGCCGCTGTGCTTGGCGTTGCTGTAGAGGCGATCCCCGATAGCGCTTGGGACTATTTCTTCTATTACTGCGACGAGGGGTCGAGCGATGATGAACTTCGGCAGATGTGGAATGACAAGCCGTGGGAAGAGAGCGCGAACGAGCAAGAAGAGCTTGAGGCCCATCATCAATATGAGCGGGACGAGGCTGCGCGAATTGCTCGGGTTTTGGGCGTAGCTGAGGACGTGATCAGTCGTTCTGCGTGGCAGCGTCTGTGGGAAGAGAGCGAAGGCGAAATCAAAAGGCTGTGGGCGGAAAAGCCTTGGGAAAGGGCGGACGAGGATTTTCGCGACATGGTGCTGGACTGCGTGGAAGACGAGGATGTAACTGACGGAGACGCACCACAGGCTCGCCGTGAACATGATCCGAGGAATCGGCTCGATGAGAAATACCATTCGCTGATCGACCGGGGTGAAACATGGTGGAGTCTGGAGCGTAACGCTGCCGCTGCGGGCTTTTATCGCGTCGAAGACTATCTGTCATGGCGATCGGAGAGCCGCGTCGAAGCGGCCGTCAATACGGATGCGATCGGGGTATCGCAATGAAGCTGCGCCGCGCGAACGTCGTTGCCATGCTGTTTGCGCTGGTGTCGAGTGCGGCCGGCGCGTCTCCTACGAATTGCCCGCAGTTTTTCGCGGGCGGCCAGGCCCCGGATCTTCACCGGGCCGATCTCGCCGAGCGGGGTCATGTGCTGTGCTTCACGTTCTACTCCGTTGTGGAGTCGGGTGTAAGCCGAACCGCGATCTGGTCGGCGGAGCATCTGACGCGCGCCTCTGTCGAAGCCGCACGTCAGCAAAAACGCGTCGATGCGTTCCATGCTGAATCGGCGATCAGTCCGCGCGATCGCGCGGAGCGCGAAGACTACTTTGGCTCGGGGCGGGATGAGGGGCATATGTCGCCGAGTGGCGATATGCCTGATGAACGTTCGCAATACGAAAGTTTCTCTTTGGCGAACATGATCCCGCAGTCTCCCGACAACAATCGGCATCTATGGCAAGGCATTGAAATCGCGACGCGTGCTCTCGCAAAGTATGACGGCGATCTTTATGTTGTGACCGGTCCTGCCTTTATTGGACCGCGTGCGTCGGTCGGCCGAGGCGTCGAGGTGCCTACGCATGTATGGAAGGCGATCTACGACCCGCGTCGCGGTGCCGCTGCTTATGTCACGCTCAATCAGTCGGGCGAGGCATACGCTGTCATCTCAATTGCGGAGCTGACCCGGCTCGTTGGCGTAGACCCCTTTCCGGCGTTGTCCGATCAGGTGAAAGGGACCGCGATAGCGTTGCCGACACCACGGCCGGGCGGGCAAAGACTTTCGGTCGGCCCTGTTTTGGAGGGGCAATTGGGTCTCGGTCCCTCGAGCCAGATCAGCAGTGTGTATGGCCCGGTTGCTCCCCTTGTCGAAGAAGGCAGGCCACGTGAGCGCTGGGCTGACGAGCGGTTGGCTCGTGACGCCGCACGGACGCTTGCACACGTGCTTCGATACTGAGCGGAGACCAACATGCGAAAGCGAGGCAGTCGAATTCATCACACGAGGCGAGATCCGACGCCGTTCGTGCGCCTTTTTGGAGATCGCTCAGTGATCCCGGCAGGCCACGCCACGAAAGTTGGGTTGGCCTATCACCTTGCCCTTGAGGAAATGAAGAAGGGGCGTGGAACGGACACCGGCATGAATCAGCTTGTTTATGCGCTGAATCTTGCGCTTGTGCTCTGCGAACTAGGCTTTGGAGCCGAGCAGGGAGCCTGCATCCACCACGCACAAGAATGCCTCGTGCGCATGGGCGCAGAGGGGCGACGAGGCGATCGTTGGAATGTCGATGAGGATGTGTATCGCGCGATCGGGGCTGCGCTCGAAGTTCACGATCAGCAGGTCGGAAGTGCAACGCAGGCCGATATCCGCATAGCGGAGGAAACGATCAAGGCGCGGCTTGCGGCGGGCGATGTTGTTCGTGTCGATGTAGCGCAGTCTCACTAGACGCGATCCAATTTTCAGGCAATCGAATCAAGCATAGGAGGACATATGGGTATGTCGGAGAGGGCAATTGATATCACGCAACTGGATCTCGCTGGAGAGGTGCATTCGCGTGTTCTCGCAAACCACTATGGTGATCTTCTCGACGCCGTTCAGAGTGCGGCGCGGGAGCTAGGCTACTTTTTCGCCAAAGCGGACGCGGCGGCGGCAATGCCGGAATTGCTTGCCGAGGTATTGGCCGAGGCTATCGTGTTGCGGAAAGAAGCATCAGTTTCGCCGCTCGATAGCGAAGGCGCAGAACAGCGCGCACGGCGTTACCTTGCTGAAGGTTTCGGCGAGGTGATGCGGGACGAGATATTGAGCGCCTTGGAGGGAGTGGGGATTCGGCTCCAGGAGACGGTTCAAGCACCGGTTCTCCTGACATCGGCAAAGATCATGCGCGATGAAGCGCTGCTCAGGGACGCACCCGCATTCGACGGGGAGGGGCGCGGTGACCAGTTCGTGGCCCTTCATCGGGTGGGCGAAGCAAACGTCCGTCCGAAGATGGCGCGAGCAACGTTGTCCGTGGACGTGACGAAAGATGAGATCGTCATTTCCGGCGACGGCTCGTTGGCAACCTATAACTGGAAGCCGGATACATGGGGGAACGCAGTCAAACGTCTTTCGATCCGGCCTGCACACAAGCGAACCGGCGACATCGAAGAAAAGGTGTTTTGCGTCGTGGCCGGTGACGGTGAGGATTCCGGCCGCAGGGGCGGAATCGTCGCCGAGGATCTGAGCGAGCCGGAAGCGTTGGCCCTGATCAAGCGCATTCAGGAAGGCGTGAAGGCAAGCCTCGGCATCACGCAGCCCGCGATACCCGTGGTCGAGTTGCCCGGAGAGGCCGATCTGTACGATACCGTCCAGCGGCCGTCCACACCGCGCAGCATTGGCAGGAAGGTCGCCGATGGCATCTTTAACGCGTTGAGCATCGGCGGCTTTATCGTGATTGGCATCGCTGTTCTCTGTGCGTTGTCGTTTGGGTTGCCGGTCGCCTATAAGGCGGGTCAGCACTTTTCCTCGAAGATGTTCCCCGTCGCTGATGCTGGCGACGCCAGGGTGAGCGACTTGTATGAGGGAGCGCTGTTACGCGCCGAGCCTTCGGTGCGGCCCACGCCTCGGTTGTTGCCTGTACCTGCTTTGAGCAAGCAGTAGTCACGCGCGTTAAGGATTCGCCGCGCCTGCCGTTAACGATGTCGAATAGGAACCCGTTTGAGGGAGTGTGCGTAAATGGAATTGCTTCTGTGGATCGTTGTGCCGGTGGGCATTGTGGGCTTCCTGATTGCTGGCTTCAGGCAGTCATCCGGGCGCAAGGCGCGGATGGAAGCGCGCATCCTCGATCTCGGCCGAAAGGGGTTTCGTGCAACTCACGTGCTAAAGCGCGGCGGGGATAGCGTGCTTTTCGATGACGAGCGTCGGGAGGTGGCGTTTGTGACGTGGGACTCGACTCACCGATTCAGCTATGGCGATGTCCGAACGCGCACCTGGCATTGGCTGGACAAAAACGGAACGAAGATCAACAACCGGATTAGCATCGCGATCGCGAATCCGCAAACTCCGTTATTCGACGTGCATATGTTTGGCGCGCGGGACGCGGAGCAGTGGATGGCGAAGATCAATGCCATTCTGGAGGGGGAGCCTGGCTGAAGCGGTCGCGAACTATGACTCGGCGTGAAGAGGGGGTGAGCGCCCCCTTTTTTATTGCGTGACCCGGTATCGCGCGGTTTGTTAGGCATGGTGATACCACGGGATGCCGCGCAAGCGAAATGGTCTAGAGGAGGGCGATTTGTTCGCCGCGATCCTGTTCGCCAGAGGTTACATCGCGATCGTGGCTATCGTGGGCGTAGTCGGCGTTCCTGCTGCTCCCTTGACGGCCTGGAGGCGGTGCTTCCACCTGAAACGATTGTCCCCATTTGGGGTTGATTACCTCGGCTGCGAAAACAACACCGGGCGCGATCTGAACGAGAGTTGTCATCGAAAGCCCTCCATACGTATCAATGGTGGCATGGTAGGTCAGATAAACTGACCTCGCAAGAACTTTCGCAACCCCGTTTGCTTGATAACTGGTCCCCACGAGGCAAGACGGTAGACCGGCCCATCCTTCTCAATGACGATGCCGAGTTGGTATCGCAGCTTCTCAATGTCGTCTTGGATCGTTTGCTTGTGGTGGCCGGTCCGGGCGGAAAGGGTTGTCAATGTCGCGCGGTCTTCTTCGGCGATCGCGAGCGCGAGCGCGAGAAGGCGACGGACATCGCCCTTGGGGAATGGCTCAGGGGTGGACATGGTTGTGGTGGTTTCGGCGCGCATCAGCGTCGAACTTTAGGTCAGTTTATGTGACCACGCAAGCGGCGAGGGTGGGCTAAGCGCAGGGTGAGTCTTTACGGGAATCCGCTCCGCACGACTGCAACTAACTGTCTGCCCACATTGCGCCCACGAGTATCGTGCGCAAACGCACGTTGGGCGGCCTTTCCAGAACTGTGGCGACTGGACAACAACACGGAAACGGAATATTATTGGACAAGCAATTGTGCGTATCGTTACAAGGCTACGGAAATTTGAGAAGCCCGGTATATCGATATGCGCGTTGTCATTACTCATCCTTTCCTTGGTGGAGCGATCATGAGCACTGCTGGTGTGGCTGAAAAAGCAAAGCCCGTCCTTCGCGCAGTCGTGCAGCGGGGCGAAAAATGGTTCGAGACGGCCGTGTTCGTGCCGTCCAGCAAACCGGACAGCAAGGCTGTCCTGACCGGACATATCGACCTGGGACTCGGCGACGGGCGTATCCCGGTTTTCGCGTTTGTGAACGAACGGAAGGATGAAGGCGTGCCGACAGGCGCAAAGTACATTTCGCTGACTTCCCGGAAGGTTCATCCGCGTACCGGCGAAATCGGCTACTTCCCCGTGGCGATCGGCAATGTCGTGAACTCACGCGGTGACGGTGGCGAAGTCTTCTACGACACGGTGATCTTCAACCCCGTGGACGAAGACCTCAACAATATTCCCGGCGCGCAGCCGGTCCCCGTGTGGGTGACCGACTCGTGCGACGCGACGTTGCATGCGAAATTGGGTTTCGCGAGCGCGCGCGTGGCACGTCCGAAGAAGCAGGACGAAAGCCAGTCGGGCGCGGGTGCGGCCGACGACGGCGAAGAAGGAATCTCGCGTGCGGCAATGCTGGATGCGGTTGCGCAAGCGACCGGCGCGCATTAATAACGGCGGACGTGCCTATGTCCTATCAGGTCGGTCAGAAGCTAACAGGCGGTGTCGCGCGACTGCGCGAGACCGAGACGACGCCTCCGAAGCGTTTTACGGACGGGACGTTGATCTCGGCCATGACCAGTATTCACCGGTTCGTGAGCAATGAGGCCGATCGAAAGGTTCTTCGAGACACGAAGGGCATAGGCACTGAGCGGACGCGTGACGCGATCATCGAGACGCTGAAGCAGCGTAAGTACATCGTGCGTGGGAAGGGCGGTTATCTTGAGCCAACGAACCTTGGCATTGAGCTAATCCAGCGTCTGCCACGTGAGCTTTCCGATCCGGTGACGACGGCAAAGTGGGAGATGGCTCTTGGCCTGATCGAACAAGGCAAGATGACGCGTCAGCAGTTCGACGCGATGATTCGCGGAAACGCGACCAAGCTTGTCGAGGCTCTCAAGGGAGTGAAATTCGATCTGGACCGCATGGGCATCAAGGCTGTAGAGGACAAGCCACGGCCGGAGATCGATGAGACGTTGCCGGGACACGGCGAGACGTGCGAAAAGTGCCGGAAAGGGCGGATGGTGGGTAAGCGCCTGCCTTCTGGAAAGAAGGTGGTTGGGTGCTCCAATTTCCCTTCATGCAAGCATTCGAAATGGATCGACTGATGATGGATGCCGCTGGCTTATACGGGGTTCTGAAGGTCAAGATGCTGGCTTTAGTCAGCGAATTTGCGCCGAGTCAGTATCGGCGTGCCTTGGTGCAGCAAGCGGCTGCGGCCGAGGGGCGGATCGACTTCGAAGCCTGGCTCAATGGCAATCTGATGGCAACGGTGATTCTCGATGGAGAGGGAATTGATTTCGTTTGCTTTCAGGGTATCCATGGTCAGTTGTACCCCGACTTCGTTCTCGAGCCGCACTCAATGCGCCGGACGCTGACCGGCGAAACCATTGACGTTGCGACAGCGTTGCGGACGTTGCGTGTGAGCTTTCGTGAGGCGGATGACGTGCGTCTCGTAGATGATCGCGATACGCCGGACGAAGAGACATTCGTGGTTGATCCCGATACTGAACAAGATCTGATTGAAGTGCATCACACTTAGAGGTTTACAACATGGCATTGGACGACAACATCGAGCTAGTGCGGGATCTGCAACGGACTGGCAACCATCTGGCTCGCCTCGCGGGCTATATGAGCATCGGCGTGCAACCGAGCCGGGAAAACATGGTCAATGCGCAGCGCTGGTTCAACTCGGCTTCCGAGAAGCTGGAGCCTGTGTTGCAGGAGGTCGAGGCCAGTAAGGCTTCGCAACGCTTCCGGCAATCGTTCAGGGGCTAATCGTGGCGGCACGGCGGTGGGTGAACCTTTCGCGGTACGACGGGGCCGAGATGCTGATCGCGGCGCAATGCCCACCCGATGGCCGGAACCGGCTCGTCGTTCGCGGCTATGGCCGCAGCGATCTGTCGGCGTTCGGATTTGAGCAGGTCAGTCCCGGAATGTGGCTTGGCGATCGCTCCTCGTTCAAGACGAGCGACCTTCAAGCCTGGTTCCCTGGCTTCGACGCCAGACGTGACATCGCCGACATGGATACGGCGGACTTCCTCATCGGCTACGAGGATCTGGATCTCGTAGCCGACTCCACTCCGCTGGACGCGCTGATCCAGCGCGGTTCTCCGCCCGTGAGTCCGAAGCCTGGCACGCCACCTACGGCAAAGCCGAGCTTCGAGGAGGAGATTGCTGAGATCCGCGCCAAGGTCGATCCGCGCGACGTGGCGTCTATCATCTCGGGCTTTCCAGAAGAGTCGTTATCGGTCGGGTTCGATGGCGAGATGGACCCGAAGACAAGGCAATGGTACATCGATGATTTCCGCGTTCCGAGTGCGGGCGGGGATCGTGCGCGTCGGCATGTGACGATGCTGACTGACGCTGCGCAGCAACGGCTTTCGAGCGTCATCGAACGGTACAACGAACTGCGCGATCGCGGACTGGATGCGCTGTCGGACTATGACATTGGCGTCGCCTACTCGGGTGACGCACTCGTCGCAATACGTCAGGCGTTGCGAACGAATGAAGGTCATATCCTGTTTCTGCGCCGGCAGATCGCAGTGTTGGCTGAAGTCTACGAAGCGCTTTCTAAACCTGGTGCTACCGATCGTGAGGTGCCTAAACAGGCATCGGAGCGAAGGTCCGCTGATGCGGACGACCAGGCGGGCTCACCCGCTTCCCGGCGTGCTGTCAAGAGCGCCGAGCGGCAGCGCGCGCGTATTGAGGACGCGGGAGAAAAGATCGGCGGGGCGCGGAAGGACTTTTATGCAAAGGCCCTTTCTCGTTCTGATCTTGATGGGATGAATGATCGCGAGAAGCTGGAACTGGTCACTCGCGACAACATCTGGCCGCGCAAATCATTGGATCAATTCCGCGAGGACGGCATTGACTGTCGCATTGCCCTCTTCGTGAATGCGCTTCGCAAGGACATACAGGCAAAGATCACGGACCCGGAGCACTCGGACGCTTACATAGAATTTGTGTC
>NZ_LFJJ01000019.1 GCF_001189365.1 Candidatus Burkholderia verschuerenii
AGCGTGTTCGATCGGCGCGACGTTGCAAAAGCGTTGCATCGCTACATCAACGACGACCGCCAAGAATTCCAGAGCGCCTTTGCGAAGGTCATGGCCTCGCCGGCGCTGGTGGAATTGCAGGCTGAGCGACGGGATGACCAAGGCCGCGTTCTGGAACCGACGCGCTACTCGACGCGGGAGATGGTCGGCATCGAGCGCGATATGGCGATCAGCGCCGATCGCATGGCGGATGACCGGGGCGGTCTGCCGGGGCGCTGGTTCGGTGTCGCCGGCCGGCGCGTTGAGGCGGCGATCGCGGCGCGGCAGCGGGGTGGTTTTGTGCTGGCCGACGAGCAGCGGGCCGCCATTGAGCATGTGACGGGACCGAAGCGGATCGCGGCCGTGGTGGGGCTGGCCGGGGCGGGCAAGAGCACGATGCTCGCGGTGGCACGCGAAGCATGTGAGGCTAAGGGCTATCGCGTCCATGGCGCGGCGCTGGCCGGCAATGCGGCGGAGGGGCTGGAAGAGAGCGCCGGTATCGCATCACGCACGCTGGCCTCGTGGGAACGGGGCTGGGAACGCTGGTTCGACCAGCTCGGGCCGCGCGATGTATTCGTGATCGATGAGGCCGGCATGGTCGGGTCGAAACAGCTTTCCCGGTTCATTCAGGAGGCAGACCGGGCGAGTGCCAAGATCGTGCTGGTGGGCGATCCGGAGCAGTTGCAGCCGATCGGGCCGGGTGCGGCGTTACGGGCCGTGGCGGAGCGCGTCGGCTTCGTGGAGCTGGAAGAAATCCGCCGGCAGCGTGAATGGTGGCAGCGCGAGGCGTCCGTGGACTTTGGACGCCATCGGACGGCCGAAGGGCTGGCTGCCTATGCTGAGCGGGGCGCAATCCGGCTGGAAGAGACGGCCGAGCACGCGCGGGACGCGATCGTGCGCGACGTAGCGGCCGACAATGGAGGCGCGGCCGGACGGCTCGCGCCTGGTGCTCGCGCATCGCCGGGTGGACGTGCAGAACCTCAACGAGGCGATCCGGGCGGCCCGAAAGGAGCGCGGTGAGCTGGATGGCGAGCGGGTTTACCGCACGACCGAGGGCGAGCGTGCCTTTGCGCCGGGCGACCGGCTGCTGTTCCGCGAGAACAATCGCGAGCTGGGCGTGAAGAACGGGATGCTGGCGACCGTGGAGCGTGCCGAGGACGGCCGCCTTGGGGTGCGGCTAGATTCCGCCAAGGGACCGGGCCATGGCCGCGCTGTGTCGGTCTCCATGGAAGATTACGCGGCGGTGGATCATGGCTATGCCACCACCATCCAAGGCGCAGGGCGCGACGGTGGACCGGGCCTATGTGCTGGCCTCGGGCACGATGGATCGACACCTGACCTATGTGGCGATGACCCGGCACCGGGACGGCGCGCAGCTCTATGCCGGGCGGGACGAATTCAGTGACGTGAGCGCGCTGCCCACGCGCCTGTCGCGCTACCAGGCCAAGGAAACGACGCTCGATTATGACCGGGCGGGGTATGCTGCCCGGCGGGGTATCGAGAGCGACATCATCGTGCCGACGACCGTGCGCGAACGCCCGGCGCGGGATCGGGCCGCCGAGCATGGGATGGAGCGGCCCGCTGAGGTTCCGGCGCGCAAGCGCGGCGTCTCCACGCGGGGCATGTTCGACGGGCTGAAGCTGGGGACCGGCCGCGTGATGCTGCCAGAGGCATCACGTGATGCGTTTGCTGGCGTCAGGGTGCCGGCGCTGGACGAATGGCGGAGCCACCGCAGCGGGAGGCTCCGGACCTGACCCGTGCCGTGGATCGCTATGCGCGGGCCTGGACGGACGCGGCGACGATGAGGGCGCAGGACCTTCCCATCCTCGAACACCAGAAGGTCGCCCTGCGCGATGCCGGTGCCGCGTTGGACGTGGACCGGCCGTGGGCCACGCTGGATCTGTTGACAGCACTCGAGCACGAGCCGGCTACTTACAAGGCGATGACGCAGATGCATGGCCGCGAGCGGACGGCGCAGCTTGTCGAGGGCATCGCGCATGAGGCGAGGGTGCGGCAAGTGCCGGAGCTGAAAGCCGCGCGCCTGGTGAAGATCTGGAACAGGCTTGAGGCCGAGCGGGAAGGTTTGCGCGGCTAGGACCAGGCCGAGGCGCGCATGAAGTCCATTGCCGGCGAGCTGAAGCGCGATCCGCAGCTCGAATCCCTGATGCGCAGCCGGCAGCGCGAGCTGGGCATCGCGCCTGGCTCCGGCCTCGATTGCGTGATGCGTGAACGCGATATCGACCGGGCCATGGAGCGCAGCATCCGGCGCGATCGTGATCGCGGGCTGGGTATGTCGAGGTAGAGACTTGCTGAACGGACAAAATGCAATTACATTATACTTGCGTTTTGTATATATCAAGAGGCGGCCATGCCGAGGACGAGTCAGCATCCCAAGGGCGAGACTTTCAATTTTCGGATCGATCCGGCCTTGAAGGCCGCTTTCACGGCCGCGACCGAGGCCGACGACAAGCCGGCCGCACAAGTCCTACGGGATTTTATGCTGACCTATGTGAAGCAGAAGGAAGGCCGAGCCTTCGCGGCCGAAGCTCACCGGCAGTCGCTCGCCATCGCGGCGCGTAGCCGTGAGCCCGGCAGCGACGATCACGCCTCACTCAGGGAGCTTGAGGCCCTGGTCGATGAGGATGACTTCGCGGACGAGTGGAAGGCATGAAGCGTGGCGATCTGGTGACGATCTCGGTCTCAGGTGACTATGGGAAGCCGCGTCCGGCGCTGGTGGTGCAGGCCGATGTATTCGCGGTCCTGCCGTCCGTCACGGTTCTGCAACTGACCAGTGAAATTCACGACGAGCACCTGGTCCGCATCACCGTCCAGCCGTCCGCCGGCAATTGTCTGCGCAAACCCTCGCAAGTGATGATCGACCGGGCGATGACGGTGCCGTGCACGAAAGTGGGGCCGGTCTTCGGCCGGCTCGACGATACGGGAATGCTCACCGTGAGCCGGGCGCTGGTGTGGTTTTTTGGACTCGACGGATTAGCGGCATGACGGAGGACATCCACGACCCGGCTTCCGATCCCGCCCAAGCGTTCGAGGATTTGCGGGCTGAAGTATCGGTGATGCGGCTGGCTGTGGAGGCGCTACCCGGCGCGTGGGAAGACAGCCAGCCGCCGAATTACAGCCCCGATCTCGGGCGCATCGCCAAGGGCCTGGCTGTCGTCGCCGCCCAGCTCGATGCCATCAACAAGCATCCCGCACTCACGATGACGCCGGAGCAACACCGGCAGACTATCGCTCAGGCAGGCAATGGGCTGATGCGCGAGGCGGGCCAGAAGCTCGACCGGGCGATCCAGGACGCGAAGCGCGAACGTCAGCAGCTCATCAACCTGATCGGCACGGCACGCCGGCAGGATGAGCAACGCAACTGGCTGATCTGGATGGGTCTTGCGGTCTTCGTCGTCGCGTTGCTGCTGTCACCGTTTCTCTATGCGGCGCTGCCTTTTGGGTTGAATGGCCACGTTGCAGCCCTGGTCATGAATACCGATCGCTGGGATGCTGGTCAGGCCTTGATGAAGGCCAGTAGCCCCGATGGGTGGAACAGCGCGGTCAACGCCTGGAACCTCGTGCGGGCCAATCAGAAGGAGATTGCCGCGTGCGGCGAGGAAGCGGCCAAGTCAAAGAAGGATCAGCGTTGCGCGATCACCGTGCCGGCGAACGGGCAGGTCAATTGAGATGGACAGGTCCGCCCAAGATTATCCAAATCGCAGGATAACAATGCAAAACTCATCGAAGACGCAGGAGGTCATCCGTGAATTCTATTACTAGCGAACGACTCGGTGAGTAAGCCTGGAAATCTGGCGTGGATAAGCGACACTTTTCTAAAACAGTATTGCCAGTCTTCGGGGTTGAGGAGCACAAAACCGAAAACCCATGTAAGTAATGGATGCGTGATGGTGCATGCATGTGTCGCGTAAACGAACCCGCGACACTTCCCCCCCTCCCCGCAAAGCCCCGGCCCGCTTAGGTTTCTCTTGTCGCATATCTTTGTCGCGAATAGTAGAATACTTGCGACATGATTCGCGACATGTAAGACCATGCCCAAGAAGCCTCCCGCTGGCCCGTCGATTGGCTATGCCCGGGTGTCCACCCAAGGCCAGGACCTCGCCAAACAGCGGGCTACGTTGCGCGAAGCCGGCTGCACCCGGATTTTTGAGGAAAAGGTCAGCGGCGCGAAGCGTGACCGGCCCGAGCTGGGGCGGTTGCTCGATCATCTACGCGCCGGCGACGTGGTGACGGTCACGTGCCTGGATCGCCTGGCCCGCTCCACCCGCGACCTGTTGTAGATCGCCGAGCGCATCAAGGAGGCCGGCGCGGGCCTGCGCTCGCTTGCCAACCGTGGGCCGATACCACGACGCCGGCCTGGCGCATGGTGGTGACCGTGTTCGCCGGCATGGCCGACTTCTAGCGATCCCTGATTGTGGAGCGCACCAGCGCCGGCCGGATCGCTGCCAAGGCGCGTGGAGTGCGGTTTTGGCCTCCCACTTGGATTTTGTCCGCCGTTTGTAAGACCGAACTCGCGTATCCGTGTCGGAACATCGAAGTCTTGCATCGTGCAAGGGTGCGCGCTCGCTATGCGAGGATTTTGAGGCCGCGATTGCGAACCAAGGTTAGCAGAACAAGTGCGGCGCCGCTGGCTCGCATCTTGCTAGCCTCCCAGCGCTGAACCGAGCACTTGTGCACCACAAGCGCATCAGCAAATGCCGCTTGGCTCAAACCGCTCTCCTGACGCATCCGCCGGACTTCGACGGCCTCGATCGGCGGATAGAAGATTTCTGGGTCTCGATCTGTCTCCATCATGCTCGCGTCTCTCTTGCCGCCGTGGCGAACAGCTTCTCGATTTCCGCCATCGGCTTGAACAGGCGGTTGGCTTGGTCGGGTAGTCGCAGAAACTCGTGCCGTTCATAGAACGAGATCGCGGCATCATCCTTGGCGTCCACCACGACCGCCAGCGAGGCCGTCTCGCTCCGCAGGCATCGCCGCAGCGCATCGAGCAGGAGGACCGTTCCCAGCCCCCTGCCCAGCTGTCCGGCATCGACCGCGAGCCTGCCGAGCAATGTGGCCGGCAGGACCGGATAGCGCGGCAGCTTCTTCACGAAGGCTGGCGGTAACTCCGCCGCTTGGAGTGCCGTGTTCGACAGTGTGTAGAAGCCGATGACGTTGAGCGATGGCGGCTCCGCCAGCACATAGGGAGCCGCCACGCGACGGCGCGCGTCCTGGCCGGCCTGCGATTGGAGGTAGCGGTCGAGCGCCTCGACTCCGCAGGAGAAGCCGGAACGATCATGGCGCGCGGTGTCGAGAAGCTCGATTATTGGCCTTCCGTCGATACTCACGCCTATTGGTCGCCGATTAGCGTCGTATAGGCTGCCACACGCTCACGCATCCGCGCGCTGGGTTCGCGCGGGTTGAGGAGCGCTTCCACGAACGCCTGCGAATCCCTGACGCTGAGCTGGATGACCTCATGCTCGGCGATGGCGCGTTTGGCCGCGTCCTGAACGCTGGTCAGCACGAAATCGGTGATGCTGCGGCCTTCGAGCGCCGCAGCATGTTCGATGATGGCCTTTTGCTCCGCCGTCACGCGGGCTTCCAGACGCTCAGCTCGCCGGCGCGCGGTCGTGGCGCTTGCCTGTCTTTGTGCATGGGCCATAGCCATATCTCCTTGTTCGCATAATGTACGGCCAAATGCCGGTCATTTCAAGGCATGCATGGAGCGCTGCTGTCGGCGCCTGCCGCTGCGCGGCACCGCGGCTCTATTCGCTTCGCTCACCGAGCCCGAACGCGGTCTCGGCCTGCCGGTGACGATCCACTGGCAGGGGCGAGATCCGGCTGCGCTGATCTCGCCCAGGTCCATGCCGGCGCGGCCGCGCCTTGAGCGTTTAAATGAGGTTTCGACCCCATAAACACAGCAAGGGCGACCAGGCCGGCCGTGGCTCGCTCGCTGCGCTCCATGCGCCAGCACCACCCGGCCAGCTCGTCCTTGCCCCCCTCGCCCCCCGCTGTTCGCCACGAGGCAAGGTTGCAGGCGGGGCCTGCACCCGTGCAGTCAAGGAAGGAAGAAAAGATGACCAATGTCGCACGCGACGAGCTGGGCGAGCTGCTGATCGGCAAGGGCTTTGTCCCGAACTGGACGATCTATCGCTTCTACGAGATGATCCAGGTCTACGGGACGACCTTGAAATCGATCGTGCACGAGGATTTCGGCGATGGCATCATCAGCGCGATCAACTTCAAGCTGAAGGTCGAGAAGCAGGACGATCCCGAAGGCGGCCATCGGTGCGTCATCACGCTGGACGGCAAGTATCTCCCGACGAACGGATGCTTCCGGATCTCTGGAAGCACCGTCCAACCTATGTATGGGATGATCTCAGCGCCGCGCTGGGCTCGGCAGCGAACCCGCACACTTGCACGGTGCAAGACTTTCGATGTCCGGCCGCCGATAACAGGCGCTGTAAAATCGATGCGGATTCTGCTGCTTGCGGTCACACAATCAGGTGTTGATTAGAGAAGGCCATTGGCCTTGAGGTCAGCGGCAAAGTCCGAGAGTCGCAAGACAAGCGTCAGCGGCCGGCCTTCAAGCGGCTCGGACCCGTAGCCCTCATACCATCGGGCCGCACGCTCGTTTTTGGCGTCGATAATCAGGAGCACACCCCCTGTCTCGGACGCGACCCGCAAGCAACGCAGCACTGCCGCCACCAAGAGCTGACCGCCCAAACCCTGTCACGCCACAGTGACATCGGTTGCAATCCGCGCCAGCTTGAAGCCTGACACCTCGTGTTGGGCCAGGCCCCTCGTCATCGTCGTCGGCACATCCTCGCGCGCGAGGGCTGACGGAGTAACGGTGTAGAAGCCCAAGACGCGATTGGGCGTGGCAATGTCGATCGCGCAATAGGTTTTCGACGCGTTCTGTTCATGGCTCTGACGCGCGTAGCGCTGGAAAAAGTCGTTCATCGCCGCGTCGCCACAATCGAACGACTGACGATCATGCGATTTCGAGACGGCTTCCTGTTTCCAGCCAGGTAACGTCATATGTTGTCGGGCAACGCTACGATTGCCGCGCGCACCTTCGCGTTCAGCGGCCTCGGCGGGCTATCCAACAGTTCCAGCACGCGCGCGTAATCGCGCGCCGACACGCGAACCACCTCGGCCGCCTCAATGACAGCTTCGGCCTCGCGCAACGCGGTCTGCGTCACGAAGTTGGTCAGGTCTGTGTTACGCAACGCAGCAGCGCGCACGATCTTGGCCTTAGTCTCCGGCGAAACACGCAGATTCATGCGCTTGTTGTCATCTATGGCAGCTCTGGGCATCTCCGCTTCCTCAACAATCGTACACATTCAAAATGTACCCGAAATTACCTGCCGTTGCAAGAGCGTGCGCTTTGATGGCGTACACGGCACAGCCAAACACTTTGCACGGTGCAAGACTCCATTCGAGGGCTCGCACGAACGGCCCTGTAACTCCGCGTAGATTCTGCTATATTTGCCCGTGTTCCGGTTCATGCATGGGCCGGCGCACCATTCGAGGCCCGAAGGGTTGCCGCCCTTCGGGCCTTTTTCGTGCCAGGCGGGTCAATGCGGCTTCACTTTCAGGCCATCGGCGAGGCCGAATAGCGTGTGATCAAGCCGCAGCTCGCCGCGCTCGTGCAGCTCGACCAGCCGCCCAGCATGAAAGGGAAGGTCGCGAACGCCAGCCAGGCGAGCCGGCTCCCCCGACGATCGCTGACAATCGGCGCGTGATCCTCGAAGCGCAAAAGGAGCTGTCGGAGGACGGCCGCGTGATGCTGGCTGCGCTCTCGGAGAAGATCGACCGGCAGATGAACCGACTCAACACGGAAGCCAAGACCGAAATCAAGGCGTTCGTCTGGGCCGAGCTTGTGAAGAAGGAGCTGGCGGAAGGGCCAACGGTCCCATCGGCCGACATGAAGCGCGCCGCGACGTCTCCCGAGCCTACGCGCGCGCCAGCGCCAGCGCCGGCCGGCCGCCGGATCGAGCCGGAAGCCCCGCGCCGGACCTTGGGGCGGTGATCTAGGGGGGAGGCATGGCGCACGCGGAGGATCACGTCTGGCGTCTCCCCAGCACGGTGAATGGCAAGGATGCGAAGCCCAATCAGGCCCCTGCCACTCGCCCCATCTCACACTCTGCAAAGGCCAGGCTCGGACGGATCGCGACACGCGCTCCGGAAGCGATTGTCAAGCTGACTGGCCGGTCGCGCGGCGGACCGGCGCATCTCAAGGCCCATCTCGACTACATCACCAGCAACGGTCGTCTTCAAGCCGAGACGCAGGACGGCGAGAAGATCTCCGACATGACGCGACTTCTGGCCCTGCATGATGACTGGCTGCTGCTCGCGAACGCGGCCGAGTCTCGCGGACGATCGACGCCGAACGCGACACAGAGCGTCGCCATCATCCTGTCCATGCCACCAGGAACGCCGCCGGACCAGGTAGAGGCGGCGGCGCGGACCTGGGCGCGCGAAACCTTCGTCGGCAAGCACGACTGGATCATGGCCCGACATGACGACACGCGGCATCCCCACGTTCACGTCACGGTGCGCGCGGTAGGGCGGGACGGCCGGCGCCTGGCTCCCGGCCCAGCCGACCTTCAGCTCTGGCTGGAGCGGTTCGCTCGCGAGCTGCGCCGCCTCGGCGTCGAGGCGGAGGCCACGCCGCGCCAAGCGCGTGTGGTTGTGCGCAAGACCCCTCACGCGGCCGTCCACCGCAGCGAACAGCGCGGCAAGGAAACTCGCGTGCGCCAAGCCGAACGTCGGGATGTGGAACGGGAGGCTCTGGCCCCCAAGCCGCAGCAGCCGCGTGATTGGAGCCAGGACATTCAAGCCCGGCAGGAGTCGATCCGGCGCGCCTATCTCGGCCATGCCGACACGCTTGCGCAGGGGGACAGCGCCGATCGCCAGCTCGCGCGCGACATTCATCGGTTCGTCGCCGACATGCCGGTGCCGCTCACGCGCCGACAGGCAATGGCTGTTGAACTGCGCCGTGTCCTCGAACAACGGCATGACAAGGAAGCGCCCTCCCCCGCCCAGCCATCACTGTCGAACTCGGAAGACTTGCACCGTGCAAGACCGGATCGCGAGCATGGCACGCCAAATATACCAGGCCAGTCCCGCCCAGGTGGTCGGCGCTGACCGCATCACGGATCACACGTTGGCGTTTGCTGCTTTGAAGCGACTTGCTCAGCCGCTTTGATGGCGAGACGTAGGTGCTGCGCCACCACTTCCACCTCGGGCGTGTCGAGCAAGGTCATGGCTTCTCGCATCAATGACAAAGCAACTGCGGTCGGGTCCATCCGCCAATCCTGACGCTATCTTGTATAGGTTGATGCCCGCCGCCCGCCCCTATGGGCCGAGCGGCAGGCATGGGGGGCTCCGGGCTGTCAGGCAGGCTGGAAGGCCGGCTCAAGGTCGGGATAGTGGGCGGTGACCATGCGATGCATATACCGGCTGAGGTTGGGGATACTGCGGGCGAAATCGGTGATCTCGTGGTGCATGTCCCTCGCCTGATAGAGGGCAAGCATCATCCCGACAGCCACTGCATCGAACGAAGTCGGCCGATCGGTGCCAAGCAGATATTGGTGGTCTCCGATGATTTCGGCGACCGCGCGCAAATCCTTAGACGCCTTCTCGATGATCTCGGCCGGCGTGTAGCGGGCGATGCCATGGTCCCAGCACCGCCTCATAAAGTCGGCGCGTCCCGCATCGAAGCCAGCGCGGATGGTCGCTGGCAGCGCTGATGGATCGCCGACCGAAGCGCACAAGAGGAAGTCCCACCCGGCTTGGTCGCAGAACTCGTAATAGACGATGATCCAGTAAAGGTGATCCTCCAGCGTGCGCTGAACCAGATGCCCCGTCGCCCATTGCGTCGGCGTTAGGTTGGCGTCGGGATTGACCTGAGTGCGTTTCAGATACCCGATGATGAGATCTGAATCGGTGAGCTTTACGTCTCCCACGGCGATATACGGCACTTTGCCGCGCGGCGCGTCCTGAACGCCCATCACCGGAACGACCTCGTAGGGAACGTCCAGCAGCCGGAAGTAGGTTTCCAGCTTGGCCGAAGGCGGCGATAGCGTCGGCACGAAACGTGCGACCTCGGGATTGCCGACCGCGAACCGATGCAGCTTCACGACGGTGTTGCTGCCGATGCGGACCTGCTCATAAGGATTCTCATAGGGCGGTCGGGATGAAAGGTCGTGCGTCATGCGGGCTTGCTCCTAATCATGGATTTTCCTAAAATTCTGTAGCTAAGTAGCGCTGTCAATAATTATCTGCGAATCGGTAGTAAAATGGAAGTGAGCAGGCCCGTGCGAGGCCGTCCCAAGCGGATTGACGACGGCGCAGTGTTGGACGCCGTGCTCGGCGTGTTTTGGGAAAAGGGCTATGCCGGCGCTTCGCTCACCGACTTGGCCGACGCCGCAGGCGTTAGCCGGCCGCGGCTCTACGACGCCTTCCACGACAAGACGGCGATGTATCTGGCCGTCGTCGATCGCGTGATCGGCGACACCAGGGCGGCACTCGAACACGCGCTGCCGGCCGCGCGGCCGTTGCGGGACGAGCTGGCGACGTTCTTCGCCATGTCGATCGACCACTATCTGTCAGGTGGAAAGGCACGGGGCTGCCTGGTAGTGTGCACTGCGCCCGCCGAAGCGGCGGAGACGCCGGCAGTGGCCGCAGCGCTGTGGCGGCTCATTGCCCTGCTCGATGAGCTGTTCGAGCGGCGGTTTCGGATCGCGCAGGATCGCGGCGAAATCGACGCGGCGGTTCCCGTCGCCATGCTCGCGAGACAGACGACTGGCATGGTGCAAGGCTTGGCGCTGCGGGCGCGCAGCGGGGCCGCTCTTGCCGAGATGCAGGAGATCGCCCGTATGACGCTCGACTTCCTGACTGCGCGCGCATCCTAGCCGCGATCGTCACACGGCTCCGTTACAGGAGCACCGTGCAGACGGTCTTGCACCGTGCAAGACTATTCGCTCTCCGCGAAGCGCGTCGGCCGTCGTCGCGGCCGGCGCTTCCGCTTGGCCTCGGCGGTGCTGGCCTCCGCGTCGGCCCGCTCCACGGCTCCCGGCGCAGCCGTAGGCCGGTCCTCGTCCGGTAGGCCCCAATATTCGAAGTTACCGCTCATGACGGCCACGACGCGGCGCATCTCGAAGCGCAGCAGCTCGACGGCCTCCCGCGTAGCCGTGCCCTGATGTGGCGGATACTCGCCGGTCTGAACGGCGACGTTCAGGGCGTGCGCGATTTGGTTGACGTTGTTGCCGATCGCGCGGAGCTCGCGGAATAGCGAGCGCAGTTCATCGATCTCGGCCGCGTTCCATTGCGGCCGGCGCGCCAGGTGGACGATCGCCAGCGAGCGCAGCCAATTCGCCGAACTTGTCCCCTGCGCTTGGGCGGCCTCGGCCAACGCGGCGCGCTCGGCCGCCTTGAGGCGGACTCCGACCCGAGCGCCGGTCCCCGCGCCTCTTGGCGCGGCCGGTGCCTGTCCGATCGCGGCCTTTGACACGAGGCGGCGTAGCGCGGCCGACGTGCCGCCATCAGTTCCTTGGGCTTGCGCCTTGAAGGCCGCGGCCAAGTCCGCCTGCACCCATGTCGATAGAAGCTCTTGCCCAGAATGACCAAGGTGAAGAACGAAGTTCTTCACCTTGGTCATTCTGGGCAAGAGAAAAAGAATGGATCGACCGGCCTTGTCTTGCACCGTGCAAGACATCGACAGGCTGCGGGCGCTCTACATAAGAAGATCATCGCGCCTCGTTTCAAGCCTCATGCCAGTCCGGACCCTCCGACACCCATCAGCACAGCCCTTAGAGATACCACCACCAAGGCGGGACAGGATCGGGACGCCCGAAGTCAGGATCGGCATTCTCGGCAAGCGCGGTGAAACCGGCGAACAAGAAGCATGAGACAACCGCGATGGCCATGGCACTCGCTGCGTCACGCCAAGCACCATGCATGCAGCAATAAACCGCAAAAACGAAACCGCCGATCATCGCCAGAGCGAGCGGTACGAATATGAGCATGCGAATGAACGGCAAAATGAAAACGAACAGCATCCACAACAAACCTAGCGGCACGGCCAAGATGATGCGCAGCAAGCGAAGGAAAATGCGCCCCCTCGCAGAGTTTGCGCGTATCAGCCGTGGCAATCCTCTGTTAGTCATGGCCGCGCGTCCCAAACGCTCTCGTAGCCCTCAACGTGCATGCTCATAGCAACGCCTCGAGACCTTTGCGCCAGATGACGTTCACAGGGCGATGGCTGGCCCCTTCGCCTGCGTCATGCCCGCTCAAGATGCGAGACGTAGCCCCTTGTCATGTTGAGATACCGGGCAAACGCGGCTTGGCTAAGGTGCGTCTTCTCGCGCACCGCTGCGGCCGTGATCGGCTCGGCCGTGGGCAGGGCATTCTCCTCGAGGTGGCGTGCCGTGATTTTCTGAAAGGCCACCTCGTCCATGAGGCCGAGGCGGCGCTGTGCGCCAGTCATTTCGACAAGCTCGCGGGCGAGGCGGCTAGGCTGTTTCGTCTTGGTCATACTTGATCTCCTCTAGCTCTCCATCGTCAAGGGCATGCCCGACAATCTCGGTCTAAGCGGCAAGCCAGTTCGCGGCGATGGAGCCCGGCCTTGTCTTGCACGGTGCAAGCCTTGGCTCGCCGCCAAAGGTCACAAACTAAAATCATCGTCCCGTCTCCCTCACAAATCCCCGTCCGTAAGTTGCTCGTTCCAATCCTTGGCGTCTGGCCTCTTTCGGCTGAAAGCGAGGCCCGCCGCGTCCGCGAGGCTGTGCAGCCGGTCGGCCAGCAACTCACCGCCATGTCCTCGATCGGTCGCGGCAACAATCCGTGCTCCGGCTGGGAGCATCGCGCGCAACGTGTCGGCCGTGGTCGGGCCGAAACCACCACCGGTCGATAGGTAGGCGGTTCTATCGTGCCAGCCTTCAAGCGTGGCGAGGCTGAGCGCGTCTATCGCGCTTTCCGCGACGGGGATTCGCTGCGCACTCACCAGCTCGCCAATCCAGAAAAGCGCCTTATCGCCGCCCTTGGCGAAGCCATTATATTTCGGGCCGCGCATTTCCCAACCGCAGGGCCGACCGTCGCTTTTACGGTGCTGAAACCAGACCGTTCCATAGATGCCCTCGCGCAAAAGACCTGCACCGATCGCGCGTTCCAGCGTGGCTACCGGCAGACCGCGAGTGTCTGTGAGATACGCCCAACCTTGCGAGCCGGGCCGGACCTGATGCGCCTTCGCCCACGTCCGCGCGGCGTCGATCGGCGCTTGGGCTGAGCGCTCGCGAAAGGCCGGAGTGATGGACGTGGCGATGCCGGCCATTGGGCGTAGCGCCTTGCGCGCGTGGTCGATGGTGCCGCCCCATAAATGCTGCGCGATGGCGATCACGTCTCCGCGCCCATCGTTGAGGGGATCGAACCAGCCTTTGCCCTCATGCGTCACGATGACGATTTCCGCGCCGCTGCGATATTTCGCGGCATGCTTGGTGCTCTCGGCTGCGTCCAGCTTCCATCCGGCCCTCTCAAGAACGGCCCGACAATCGACGCCATGGCGCAGTTCGTCTAGCTCTCGGTCGTGCATCAGAAATACCACCACCAAGGAGGCCAAAGCGTCGACCGCGAAAAGTCGTGGTCGATCGCCTCGGCAATGAAAGTGAAGGCCGCGAGGCCAGCCGCAGAAACGGCACCGACAGCAGCGGCGGTCGAAGCGTCACCCCAAGCATGATGAAGGCCGAAATAGATTCCGACGGCGAAACCGCCGATCAACAGGCGAAGAAGGATACGTCCCGCTGTGGGTGCGTGGCGCTCAGGCCGGGTCAGTCCTCTGTCGATCATATCGGCCCCTCCTCCTACTCGATGCGGACAATCCGCAATTCGCTGACGCTGATTTCTTCGATGCCAGTCGGGAACCGGACCAAGGCGCATCCCTCAGTTTTGGCCTTGCGATCCAAGATCAGCGCTCCCTGTTCCGCGCCGTCGATCCGGACGATGAAAACTGGCGCGGCGGCATGGGGTTCTGCCGACCGCTCGGGCTTCGGAGCGAGGGCCGCGTCCGGCGAGAGATTCGGCCGCGAGAAGTCGAAGCCGGGGCGCTCCGCAACCTTCGCCTCACCCGGCTGGGGCTTGCTCTGCTCGGCAAAAGGGGCCTGATGGGGAGGAGGAACCAGAGCCGGGGCTGCATGACGGTCCAGAACGATGCTGCCGGTAGGCTTGCCGGTAATGCTGCCGATGATCCGCCGGGCCTCGGTAATCGTGATGAACGTATCTGCGTCGGGCAGGGCTTCGATAACCTCGACCGGGGTCTTTCCCCATTGACGAAAGAGGTCATAGAGCGCCCGCATGTCGCTATTGTCCATGCGCGCGCGCAGCTCTGGCGGGAAGCTGGCCGCCTGCTTGAAAGCCGCAACCTGATAGTCCTTGAGATTGCAAATCGCCGCGATTTGCTTGTTGTTCTTGCCTTCGCTCGAAAGTTTGTCGATCGCGGCCGAAAGATCCGAGTTGGTGAGGTTCGCGCGCTGCTGGTTCTCGATCACCTGCGCGGCAAAATCGTCATCGTCCTTGACGCGGATAACAGCAGGAATGTCCTTCACGCCCGCGATCTTGGAGGCGCGGAAACGGCGTGCGCCAAAGGCCAGCATATAGCGACCCTCGACGGACGGTCGAACGACGATCGGTTGAATGACGCCCTTTAGCTTGATCGTCTCGGCCATGCTCTCAAGCTCGGCCTGATCGAACACACGGCGCGGCTGGTCGTGGTCTTCGATGATATCGGCCAGCATGAGGCACAGCGCTTCGCCATGTCCCTCGCCACTCGCTGCGCGGAGATTGCCGAACGATGCGGCGGCGAACGTGGCGCGCGGCTTCGGCGCTGCCGTTTTGGCGTCAGCCTTGGCCGGGGCAGGCTTCGCTTTCGCTGGAGTCTTGATGGTCTTGGCGGTCATGTTCAAAGCTCCATCTTCTGTGCGATCGTGTCGAACACGCCGCGAATCTCGTGGCCAGCATCTCGCGCGGCTGCGCCCTTCATGTTCCAGACCGGCTGTCCCTCGCCCGCTGCGCGAGAATAGGTGTCGCGCTTGGCAACGACGCCGTGGAAAACGATCTTGCCGAAATGCTCGGCCAAGCCATCGAACAGCTCACGCTCTCGCCGACTCTTGCGATCGAAGATGGAAGGCAACAGGCCCAAAAACTGATGCTCGGGCCGCCTGTAGAAGGTGGAGACGCCTTTCATGGCGCGTAGCAACTCAGCCACGCCCTGCACCGAATAGTCGTTGATCCCGATCGGCGCGATGACCGCATCCGCGGCCAGCAAAGCGCCATAGGTGCGATTGGTCAGCGCGGGCGGGGTGTCGATGATGCAAACGTCATAATCGTCGGCCATCGCCGCGAGGCTGTCGCGGAATGTCTTGATGACTTCTCGGTCTGCGCCCTCGATGCCGAGAAGCTCGCGTGTCGATCGCGTCACGGTCAAAGCGCCGATCGGCTCGACGCGCGTAACCGCCGAGAACAACTCGACACTATCGGTATGCCCGACGTGCGCGCCCATCGTGGTTGTCAGGTTCGCTTGCTGATCTAGGTCTATGACAAGCGTGCGGAAGCGCTCGGCGAAATACCATCCGCCATGCGTCACGATGTTGGTTTTCCCAACACCACCTTTCTCGTTCATCACTATTAGTGTTTTCATGTCTGGTCCCTGCATGGACTTTCCGATGCCGCAGCGGTTGCCGCCGCCAAGATACCGGGCCGGTTCACCGGAACCGACACGATTATTCTAGGCTCTCGGCCAGTTATTGTCAATACTTGTAAAAGTATTTAAGACATATTGTTGCGAAAAGGCTTGCACCGTGCAAGCCATGAGGCGGAGCCGATAGACGGCCACGCCTGCCTTGTTCTCAATCGCGTGGCTTGCGGTCCAGCAATTTAAGGTCGTCCAGCACGAAGCTGGTTTCCTTGATCTGGCGTCCCTCGAACTCGCGCGAGCCAATCTCAATGCCCCATTTCAGGCGGATGTAACGGTCATGCACGTCCAGCTTGTTGATGATCTCGATCAACTTCGGATTGAAGCAAACCGCCTCAAACCAAGTCGTTTTCTCAACGCGCTGATTATTGCCATCCGTGTAGCTCCGATCGACCGTGACAGTAAGCCGAAGCCATTTGCGGCCGTTGCTGTTCTGCTCGATCTTCCGAACGGTGCCAAAGACTTCAAAGGTCGCTTCGTTCAACATGGTGTTGTCTCCTTCTTCCATGAATTGTGGTTGTTGTTGCAGGACTGTCATGCAACCCTGCCTCGTAGCGAACAGCGGGAGAGAGGGGGCAACGAGAATCGCCGGGTTGGTGCTGGCGCAGGGAGCGCAGCGACTGAGCCTCGGCCCGGCTATTGTCGTTGCGGGGGAGAGAGCCGCGCGGCTCTCACCTTCTGACGAACGAACTGCCGGCCCTGGGCCGGCTCGATCTTGCGTTAAGGATCCGCTTTGCGGGTCCTCGACGCCCCGCCAGTGGATCGTCACCGGTAGGCCGAGACCACTTGTGGGCTCGGGGAGCGAAGCGACTAGAGCCACGGTGCCACGTAAGCGGCAGGCGCAAGACTCTTGCACCGTGCAAGTCCGACGACGCTCAAAGCAGACCATTTGCCTTTAGATCGATCGCAAATTCTGCGAGAGGCATGACAAGTGTTAGAGGCTTGTTTTCTATCGCCTCGGCCCCATAGCTTGAATACCATTGGGCGGCGCGCTCGCTCTTGGCGTCGATGATGAGCAGCACGCCTCCGGCTTCGTTTGCGACCCGTAAACAGCGAAGCGCCGCAGCGGCAAGGAGTCTGCCGCCCAGACCCTGACCAGCAACGAAGACATCGGTTGCGATCCGCGCCAACTTGAACCCAGACACCTCGTGCTGCGCGAGACCCTTCGTCATCGATGCCGGCACGCCCTCATGAGCTACCGCCGATGGCGCGATTGTGTAGAATCCTGAGACCCGGTTGGGCGTAGCCTTATCGATCGCGCAAAATGTTTTGGAAGCACTCTGCTCGTGACTCTGGCGCGCATAGCGCCGGAGAAAGTCATTCATGGCGGCATCACCACAATCGAATGACTGTCGATCGTGCGTTTTCGAGATGGCTTCCTCTCGCCAGTCGGGAACCGTCACAGGTCGTGGGGGAGGGCGGCAATCGCTGCCCGCAGCTTCGCGTTCGCGCGCGGGGGATTTTCCAGCAGTTCGAGAACGCGCGCGTAATCGCGGGCCGACAGCTTGATGACCTCGGCCGCCTCGATCACGGCCTCCGCTTCGCGGAGCGCTGTCTGCATCACGAAGTTGGTCAGGTCAGTATTGCGCAACGCCGCAGCTCGAACGAGCTTGGCCTTTGCCTCAGGTGAAACGCGCAGGCTCATACGTTTGTTGTCGTCTACGGCAGCGCGTGGCATACCAACCTCCATCTATGTACTTTTTCAAAGTGTACGCTAACGCAACGCTTTTTCGTGATGGCGGCCTGAATTTCGGCGGCCAGCCAACGGCTATAGGCGTCGTCGTACTGCTCGCATGGCTTCATGACGATGCCTCCCAAGGGTTGATGACCTCAAGTCCGCCAGCATCAAAAGGGCTTGTGTCGCGGGTTGCCACTATCAGGCTGTGCGCGGCGGCCGTGGCCGCGATGTAGCCATCTTCCTTGCCGATGGCTTTGCCTTCTGCCATCGCCAGCGCCATCAAGTCGGCATAGGTTCTGGAAGTGTCCAAATCGAAGGCCAGCACGCGGCCCGCAAAGGTCGGCAAAACTTCTTGCTCTAGCCGCTCCTGGTAGATCGTGCGGCGCTTACCCTCGGGCATCGCCGCAAGGCCATAGCGCAACTCGGCCACTGTGATAGCGGACAGATAGAGGGTTTCGACGGCCTGAGCGTCAATCCAGGCCAGCACCTTGGGATTCGGCTCGACCTTCCACAACTCGGAAATGACGTTGGTATCGAGAACGATCATTCAAACCTCATCGGCTCGGCCGGCGTCTTGTCGCGGAGCTGGTTGAAGCTCTCGGCTTCGGCATCGGTCAGCCCGCCCGCCTCGCGGGCGATAGACGCCAGCAGCGAACCGAGCTTGACGCGCTGAGGCGGCCGGGCGGCGGTTTCCAGAATTTCGCGGATTTCCGCCTCGGTGCTGCGCCCATGATGAGCTGCCCGCACGCGAAGCGCTCGATGCACCTCATCGGGCAGATTTCTAACGGTAACACTCGTCATGATATCCTCATTACTGATTCGATTTCAATGATTTCGTTATATAGTAAATGATATCATTCGGCAACGGTCTAAAAACGATCGTTTTGCGACGTTTTTTGAAAGTGACTTGGAAACTGATCGCAAAGGTCCTAAAATTTTTCATAAACCGTATCAAAAACCCCTTGGCAAAAACTGAGGGGTCGCGACGAGTTTCTGACGGGATCGGAGCCCTATGTCTCAACTGATCGGATATGCGCGCGTCTCGACGGCGGACCAAAACACGGCCTTGCAACTCGACGCGCTCAAAGTCGCGGGCTGCGAAAAGATCTTCATCGAAACCGCCTCGGGTGCCCGACAGGGACGGCCTGTGCTGAAAGAGGCACTGGCCTACGCACGCGAAGGCGATGCCTTCATCGTCTACAAGCTCGATCGCCTCGCCCGGTCACTCTCGCAACTGATCTCGACCGTCAACGATCTGAAAGAGCGCAAGATTGAGTTCCGCTCGCTCAATGAGGCAATCGACACGTCCACGCCAGCAGGGCGGATGACGTTTGCGATCTTCGCGGCGCTGACCGAATTTGAGCGCGACGTGATCCGCACGCGCACGAAAGACGGGCTAGCCGCAGCTCGGGCGAAAGGGAAGGTAGGGGGGCGGCCGAAGAAACTGAGTGAAAAGGATTTGGCGGTCGCTCGGGTTCTGCTCTCGGCTGATCCACCCTTGACGTTCTCGGAAGTGGCGCGCCGGCTCAATGTCGGGCCGTCCACCCTCTACAACTATTTCCCTACGAATAGCCGGCCGGGCCATAAGAGCTATTCGGACACGCCGGAGCTGCCGCTGGAGGCGTGATCGGATCGCGCCTTGTCGGCCATAGCTTTGACCTGTGCGGCCATTTCTGGCGGCAACCAGACCTCGACTCGTCGCCAGCCCGTAGGAACCTCCTGAGCCGCAGCGCGAAAACGCTTCACGATTCCATGCACGCGCTGGCGCGTCATGCCGTAGCGCGCCGCTACATCGGGCGGCGTCATGCCGTCAACCAGCACAGCGCGCGCGATGTCGACGGTATCGAGCGCAAGGCGGCGAAGGCGGGGCCGCAGCGCCTCGAACTCGTCTGCTGTCATGGTCGGCGTTTTCGCCATCGGCGGTCCCTCGCATCCTCGTGTAAATGACTGTCAATGAAGCATAGCGTGTTGTTGACGAAATTGCACCGGGGCTGGTCGCGCTGCGACCAGCCCGCATCTTCGGCGCGCGCGAGGGCGTTTAGCGCATCGCTGATCGCCCTCGCGGCCTTCTGCAATACCAGTGTGCGTTAGGCGGACGAGGTTGCCGGTTTCCTCTCGTGCTGCTCGGGCCATCAATCCATCTCCATCCAGCGCCGCACCGCTTCAACGTGAAGTCTGACGGCTGCGACTATTTCCGCCAGTTCGCCGGCGCGCATCGTGCCGGCGATTTCCGCGAGGGCGTGCCGGCTGTAATAAGGCGAAAGGCGGTTGACGATCGGCATAAGCGCAAGGTTCGGCTCAAAACCATAGGCACTCGCCAGATGCCAAGCCTTCGTAAGGTCGTGGCCGATCTCGGCGCGGTTCTGCTTGTCGGTGCCGCCTTGGTGCAGGATCACGGCCTTTAGCGATAGCTCAATGGCGATCGACGCAGCCTCTAGCCGCGCCTCGATTGCGTCCGGAGCGCGCATCGTGGTGGCCTCGGCAAAGCCGGAGGCGTTGTTGATGAACGCCGCTGCAACTGTGTCGCCTCTCATGTGTGTTTCTCCCGGCCGGTGATCCTGTGCTTTTTAGTGTAAGTGGCTAGAGCCTGTTCCTGTCGGTTCAATCGAGCGGTTAGCGCGCGCAGCGAGGCGAGGCCTGTGGGGTGTCTCATAGCGCCTAGCGCGACAGGGGAGGAGAAAGAGGGGCTTGCACGGTGCAAGCCCCTCGCTGCCGTCAGGCGGCCCGGTAGCGGCGCAATTCCTCCGCCAGAATCCAAAGAGCACGATTGATCTTCACATTCTGGTCGATGCCGTTGATTGAGCGGGTCCGGGTAGAACGACCCTTGCGCGTGCGGCCCGGAACGCCGCCCTTGGTCATGTTCTCCTGAACGCGGTTGAACGTGCTCCAAAGGTCGTCGACGCGATCCTCATAGCGGCGCGGGGTCAACAGTTGGTCGGCCGCGATCGGGGCATGAGTTTCCTCGTCGTAGCGCAACGCCAGCGCGGCCGTCGCAAAGGCGTTCTGCTCGCCGCTGGACAGCGGTAAGGGCCTTCATGCCCTCGCGTTATTCCTCGGCCTTCTCGAACCCGTCCAGCACCGTATAAGCGCCCTCGATGACTTGGCCGATCACATCGCCCTTATGCGGCACGCGAAAGTCTGCGAGGGTGTCGCCGCAAACCATGCTGTTCTGACACACGAACCGGAACATGCCGGCGAGCATCTGATAGGAACTGGTGCCATCGTGGCTGTTCAGCATGATGATTTCGCCCGCTTCGCGGCCGTTGATCTGATCGGCATGGCGCAGCCGGATCATGTGCTTGGTGTGCTCGCGCTTGTCCTCATTCCGCACGCGGGTTTGGCAGACCATGAACGGCTCGAATCCCTCTTTGCGAAGGCCGCGCAGAACGTCGATGGTCGGAATGTAGGTGTAACGCTCGGAACGGCTGCCGTGGGGCTCGGCGGCGAAGATTGACGGCGCGACGCGCGCGATCTGGTCATCTGACAGGGGTGAGGCCGCATGGAGCGCGGGGGACTTGGGCGCAAAACGGCTGGAAAGCTGCATTGTCGTAACTCCTGCATGAGTTGGTGAAGCCCGGAGCAGTTGCCGTCGCCTCGGGCTGGCGGTGTGGTCAGATACGGGCCGCGACCACTTCGACCATGTCGCGGAAACCGCCGCGTGTTCGGGTCAATTCCTCGAACTGACACCTAGATTTTAGGTGGATAGTGAAATTATGTCAATAGATGTAAATGTACATATTTCATTCATTGTCATAACCGCGATGCTTTGCGGCGATCTCTTCAAGCGTTTGAAAACCTGACCCGACCGCACGCAAAGGCCCTGTAAATCCAACACCAATCTGCTAAACTGGCCTATGTTCCAGTTCCTGCATGAGCCGGTGCATCTTTCGAGGCCCGAGGGGTTGCCGCCCTTCGGGCCTTTTCATGCCCGTCAATGCGCGGTCCCCTTCAAACCATCCGCTAACCCGAAAAGCGTTCGATCTAGGCGCAGCTCGCCCGTCTCGTGTAACTCGACCATGCGCCGAAGCAATCCGCCCGGCGACTTGACCTCGCCGGCAGCATAACGCGCTGCAATCGCAGTAATCGTCGCGACGGCTTCCGTCTGGCCGAGGATCACGCAAGCCTGTCCCCAAGCGTGCTGCGATATTCCCAGCTCGGCGCGGACATAGAAACTCGCTTCTAGCAGCTCCTTCCACGTCGGATTTGCCGATTTGATCCACGGCCGGAAGGCTGGCGCTATCTGCATCACGAAATCGGGCGTGACGATGAAGCCGCGCAGGGCGGATTCTCGCCTTCTTTCCTTTTTGCCCGATCTTACAGGCGCAGCCCTGGCGCTGGCCTTGATCAGGTCGTCAAGGCTTCGGTGGTCTGCGCCTTTCGTTATGACTCCGGGCCGATTAGGCCCGTCCATTTTCTGGTTTGTATTTACTTTAGAAATAGAAGGTGTATTTGTAGATGTAAGGAGGGGCCAGTTTTTCGGCCCCATGGGGTTAATATCCACGCCTTCAGCCACGTTTTCGGAAGCCGCAGGCGTCGAGTTATCCACAACCTCGACCGGCATTAGGGCCTCGATCGCGGCCGTCCGGAGCATCGCCAGTTGGGCAAGGATTGGGGCGAGCTGGCGCGGTTCGTAGGAGCTGCCGCGAAGCGCTGCGATTCTACGGGCCTCGGCGTCCACGCGCGCCCAATCGCCGGCCGCCTCGGTCTCGCGCGCCATGTCGCATAGCGAGAGGACCGCGTTGCGCTCGGCCGTGATCTGGCCGCGCAGTCGCCGGCCTTCCGCGCGAGCCTCCGCGTGCGCTCTGGCGACCTGCTCGAACTCGTCGCGGCGCGCGGCTAGGGGCGTCAAGTCGAAGCCATAGGCAAGGGTGATCCGGCCGCCGTTGTCGCGCGTCCCGAAACGCTTGCCGTCCGGCGCGTCCCGCATCTCGAACAGCCCCAGCTCTTGGCCGACGCGGATCAAAGTCTTGATCTGCGACCGGCCCAAGTCGAGCGCATCGCTGAGCGTCGCGTTGCTCGGCCACGCGATGATGGGTCCGCCCTGCCAGTCGGACGGGAACGTGCGGCCAACCAAGTAGTCGACCAGTTCAACGACGCGCCGGGGTATCCCGAGCGCGGTAGAAGCCCGCTTGAAGGCGCTGAGCGTCTTCCCGGGCGTGGTGGGGTCGTAGTGTGGCCGTCGCGCCGCGCGGGCGCTGAGCATTGCCGGCGTGATCCTGCGCCGGCCCGTAGGGGCCGTTTGGGTATGCGTCATCGTTGTTCCTTCGTCAGAAGGAGCCTTCGATGAGGTACAAGCCGCCATTGAGAGTCTTGACGGCGAGCTTCGCCGGCCTTACTCTCATGCTTGGAAAACGAATTGTCGGTCAGCGGTTTTGGCTGTACCTCATCGAAAAAGCCTCCGCGTCAACGGGGGCTTTTTCTTTTTCCGGCTCTGGTTACGTCACTGGGGCGAATCCCTTTTCAAGAAACCCAAAAAACGCTGACACTCTGCCGCCAATGCCGCAATCCGTCAATTCGGACGTGATTTCGGCCGGGCGGCGCTCATCCGAGCGCCCGCAAGTGTTGTTGAAAAACGACGCAATCCCTGATCGTGGAAAAGTATAAGCTAAGACCCACACTTTTTACAAAAAGCGCTAACAATATTCGGAGGATGACTGTTTCATCATATTTTGTAGTACCGTTGTATCTGAGCGGGATAGCGGCCGAATCCGCTGCGTTTCCGGAGATGCGCCTGCCCCATTCCAAGGGGATTTTGGACGGTTCCGGCAATGTTGGCAAAAAGTGTTTTGTAAAAAACACTTTCATGGGTGTACACTTCGAGCACTCGATGAATGAAAGCGCTAGAATCCATGGTCCCGCATCAATCGCTTGTACCCTCTCGCAAACTCGCCCGTTCCGCTGCTATGAAGGTTAACAGCGGTAGTGACGTTGGGCGCGCCAGCGACCCAACTCACGTTTCGCGGGGAGAAATAGGAAACATCGTCGGGAGCCGACTCTGCGGTCGGCTCCTGTTTTTTGCTGCGCCACGCGCAGCGGCGCTGATGACGCGGAGCACGGATTGCCGAAGGGACTACAAGAGGGTGAAATCAAACAGGCGATCGAAGACGGCGGGCACCTCCGTAACGTCTTCATCGTGTCTAAGTGCGTCGGCAGGCACGTCGAGCACTTGGCTTACATTCGCCCGAGTTGGAGGCGGGACTTCCTTCCGCTCCGAATATGGCAGTACAAGGACGATCGCACCTATCGCGATCTGGACCGCCTGCTCATGCTCATTCGGTGCGATTTCAAATATCGCGGCGTCGTCCCGATCTACATCGTGGGCGACCCGGAACTCGCTCGCTACAAGAGTGCGGCTTGCGAGGGCAAGCTACCGGACGGGCCGATCCCTCCATTCTGCGACGAGTGCAAGGACTGCCAAGACTGCCACGAGACCCCTGAGTGGGCGATCGGCCCTCCCTGAGTGGAGGGCCGAATGATTCTGACGGTCGCCGCGTTCGTCCAGCTTGCCGCCCAATGCGGCCCGGCGGTCCATGTGGACACGCTGACCGCCATGGCGCAGGCCGAAAGCCGACTCAACACCTTTGCAATCCATGACAACAAGACCGGGCGCAATTACGCGCCTGCGACCTTGGGCGAAGCCGTCACGGTCGCAACCGATCTCGTAGCGGCGAAGCACCATTCCGTTGACCTCGGCGTAATGCAGGTCAACAGCGCCAATCTCGCTCCGCTCGGCCTCACGATCAGTGACACTTTCGACGCCTGCAAGAACATCGCCGCCGGCGCGCGTGTGCTGGCGGCCGGCTATGAGGCTCCCACGCAGGGTCTCGATGTGCAGCCGGCGCTGATGCACGCGCTGTCCCGCTATAACACGGGCAACCCTGATCGCGGCTTCACCAACGGTTATGTCCGTCGCGTGCAGTTCGCGGCCAGACAAGTCGTGCCGGCGATCCGTGTAGGCGGTGCCGACGGGCAACAGGGAGGGGAGGGGGCCGCCACGCCACCGCCTCCACCGCCCTCATGGGACGTTTTTGGGCAGGCGCGCTATCAGCGCGAGCATGGAGGCATCGTGTTCGGCGGAACTCCGCCGACGCAGCCATTGCCGCCAGCGACACCACCGGCCGGCACTACGGCCGCGCGTGCTCCCCAGCCAGTGCAGTTACAGGCCGTCGCCGGATCACCGAACGGCGGCGGCCTGTAGGGCTAAGACCATCGAAACGATCCTGCTGGGGATAGGCAAGCCACCCAGCAAGAGCGCGAAGGCTTGCACGGTGCAAGTCTGGCGCTTCTCGCGGCCTGCCGTGACGGAGTGAGGGTCAGCAATGACGAAACTTTCTGTCAAGACGCGTTGACGGCGTGGCTGGCGTTCGCCCCTGCGCGGGTCAACGACTTGGTGCGCTCGGCATCGGCCGCGTGCTTCGACAGGGCGCGCAATCTCGACGCGCAGCGCGTAGCGACGTTCGCCTTGGCCGTCGTCGTTTTGACGGCCGTAGCCAATCCAGCGTTCGCGCAGTCGGCAGGCGGGCAGGGCGATATCACGACATTCCTGCAAAACCTCGTCAACATCATCACCGGTACGGCCGGCAAGCTGATCGCGGTCTTGGCAATCTGCATCGTGGGCGTCGGCGCGCTGATGGGCGCGCTGTCGATGCGGGCGGCCGGCGGCGTGATCCTGGGCGTCCTGCTCATCTTCTCGTCGGCATGGATCGTCAATCAGATCATCGGGCAATGACATGGCGCAGGACAGGCTCACTGAGGACACGCTGTTTCTCGCTTGCACACGCCCTGCCATGTGGCAGGGCGTGCCTCTAGAAGCGCTGGCGATAAACGGCATGGTGACCGGCATCGTCTTCGTGTTGATGTCCAACCCATTCTATCTGCTGATTGGGGTGGCGGTTCACTACGCCACCCGCGCCCTCATCAGCCACGACTACAACATGTTCACGACCTTGCGGTTATGGGCGGAAACCAAAGGACGCGCCCGTAACAAGGACCATTGGGGAGGCTCGTCCGTGAGCCCGCTTCCCCTCCGGCCCGCACGCAAGGCGCGGGAGGTCCGAATTCATGTTTAACGCGGCCTCTCGCGAGCGCGAGCCGGACACTTATACGCCATATATCTGCCATGCGTCGCCTAGCGGCCTGCTGCTGGATGACGGATCATTGCTGGCGATGCTGCGCCTTGATGGCGCGGCCTTTGAGACGGCGGACCCGATCGTCGTCAACTCGATGCACGCGCAACGCAACATCCTCCTTCGCAACATCGCGTCGGACCGCGTGGTGCTGCAAACGCACGTCGTCCGCACTCTGGCGGACGCCTCGGTCTATCCGCCAGAGCAATGCTCAAGCGCATTCGCGCGGGCGCTTGATGACGGATACCGCGCGCGGATCATGTCGAACCGGCTGTTCCGCAACGATCTGTTCCTCTCGGTGCTACTTCGGGCAACAAGCCGCGCCGGCCTGTCCGAAGGAAACATCGCGTCCCTGTTTGCCCGGCGCAAACGCGGGGACAGGGCACGCACGGCATCGCCGGCAAACCTCGAGCAACTCGCCGGCATCGTCTCGACGCTGCTCTACGAGCTGCACGCCTACGGCGTGCGCCAGCTCGAACTGCGCGAGGAAAACGGCCTGATGTTTTCCGAGCGGGCCGAAGCGCTGCGCCTCGTGCTGACAGGCGAGCATATGTCGGTGCCGTTGGTGAACGGCCATCTTGGTGGCGCGATCTATACCGATCGCGTCATCGTCGGCCGCGAGGCGATCGAAATCCGGGGCGCGGGCGGTTCAAGCTACGCCGTCGGTTTCGGCCTGCGCGAATACCCGGCCGTCACATGGCCGGGTATGTTCGATACGCTCTTGGGAGCGCCCTATCGCTGCGTCCTGACGCAATCGTTTGGCTTCCTCGGGAAACAGGC
Source organism: Candidatus Burkholderia verschuerenii (assembly GCF_001189365.1). Lineage (GTDB taxonomy): Bacteria > Pseudomonadota > Gammaproteobacteria > Burkholderiales > Burkholderiaceae > Caballeronia > Caballeronia verschuerenii. Next base: position 26,351 of record NZ_LFJJ01000019.1, read on the forward strand.
CGCGCAGGGCATCATGACCCGCAAGCAAAACCAGATGGTGACGGCCCAAGACAAGGCCGCCAGCCAGACGGAAGCCCTGACGGAAGCGGCCGACATGCTGGCGTCCAACGCCTTCGTCATGGGCGACCATCATTTGTCACTCATGACGTTCGCGGACAGCCTCGACAAGCTGCGCGCCGTCGCCGCCAGTGCAAGGCGAGATCTGGCCGAGAGTGGCGCGGTGATCGTCCGCGAGGATCTCGCCCTTGAAGCGGCCTATTGGGCGCGACTCCCCGGCAACATGCGTCTGCGTTCCAGGCCCGGCGCGATCAGCTCGCGCAACTTTGCCGCTATGGCGAGCCTGCACAATTACCCGCTGGGCGCGGCGCGGGGCTATCGGCAACGTGTTCGTGGCCGGCCACGCCGGCTCAGGCAAAACGACGCTCATGTTGTTCCTGCTGGCGATGGCAGAGCGGCAGAAAGCCACGACAGTCCTATTCGACAAGGATAGGGGCGGGGACATTCTCTCGCGCGCCGTCGGCGGGACGTACTTGGTCCTGCCTTCGGGCGAGCCGTCAGGGCTCGCCCCGCTCAAGGCGCTCGATGCCACTCCCGCGAACGTCGAGTTCATCAAGGAGTTGGTCAAGGCGCTGGTGATCGAACCGGGCAAGAACATGCTGCCGGAGGACAAGCGCCGCCTTGAATTGGGTGTGCGGTCTGTTTTGGCGCTGCTGCCCGAAGAGCGCTCCTTCAGGGAACTGCGCGCATTCCTCGGGCAAGCCGATCCGGAAGGGCCGGGCGCGAAGCTCGAAAAGTGGTGCAAGGGCGGTGGACTCGGCTGGGTGCTCGACAACGACGAGGACCGCGTTTCGCTCGATGCACCGTTCCTCGGGTTCGACGTGACGGCCGTGCTCGACGATCCGGTCACGCGCGGCCCGATCCTCTCATACCTGTTCCATCGCGTCGGAAGCCTGCTGGACGGCCGCCGTCTGGTGCTGGCGATTGATGAATTCTGGAAAGTGCTGCTCGATCCCGGCTTTCGTGATCTCGTCAACGACAAGCTCAAGACGATCCGAAAGCAAAACGGCCTCGTGATCTTGGCGACGCAATCGCCGGCCGACGCGCTGAGCTCTCCGATCGCGCATTCGATCATCGAACAGTGCCCGACGCAAATCCTGATGCCGAACACGCGCGCGGACGCGGCGGACTATCGGGATGGGCTCAAACTCACGGAACCGGAGTTCTTGGCGATCCGGGAGGATTTGACCGTGGGAGGCCGCCGCTTCCTGCTCAAGCAAGGCAACGCCTCGGTTGCCTGCGAACTGGACCTGACAGGCCTAGACGACGAAATCGCCGTGCTTTCCGGCCGCGCAAGCACGGTGCGCCTCATGGAGCGGCTAATCGCACAAGTAGGCCCGGACCCGGCGGATTGGTTGCCGCTTTTCCGGCAACAGTGGCGGGAGGCTGCCGCCTGACTTGGGCAACAGGAAAGGAGCGATCCATGAAGATACGGAAAGTAATTCTGGCCGGTGTCACGACACTGGCAATCGTCGGGGGCAGTATCGGCCCCGCCAACGCGCAAAGGGCGGTGATTGATATTCACGCCATCGGGCAAGCAATCCAACAACTCAAGCAGTTGCAGCAGCAATACCACGTGTTGCAGCAACAATATTCGACCATGAACCAACAGTATCAGGCCATCGCGCACGCGCCGCAGAATGCCCTGACCCAGCTCGGATCGCAATTCAACGTGCCGCAGTTCCGCAGTCCGCTGTCGGCCGGGTCCGCAGACGTGGGCTCGATCATGAACGGGACGGGATCGGGCTCCGGCGCGCTCAGCTCGAACGTACAAGCCTATCTCAATCAAAATCGCGTCTACTCGCCCTCGGGGCAGGATTTTCAGGCCCAACAGATGCACCGTAATGCGACCAGCATTGCCGGTTCGCAGGCAATGGCCGCCGATCTGTATCAGTCGGCCGCGAACCATATCCAGACCCTGCAAAGTCTGGAAGGCCAGTTATCCAGCGCGCCCGACGCGAAGGCCGTGGCAGACATTCAGGCGCGCATTGGGATGGAACAGGCGGCCTTTCAGGCGCAGCAGGTGCAGGTCCAATCGCTCGCCATGTGGCAGGCGGCGCAGGAGCGGAACGAGCAACAGCGGGAAGATGAAAGCCGCCGGCAGCAGTTAGATAGCGGGCTCCAACAAATTCGCGCACACGGAGGCTGACATGAAAAAGTCTTGCACCGTGCAAACCTTGGTGGCTGTCTTTTCCCTCCTGCCCATGCTCGCCGTCGCTGCGCCCGCAGCAGGTCAAGAGGCGGCCTCCAAGGACACCGGGAAAACCGTCTCTTGGTATGCCGATCATCAGCAAGAGCGCGCGCAAATGCAGCTCCGTTGTCTCGATGATCCCGGCCATCTCGGTACCACGCCGGACTGCATCAACGCGGAACGCGGCGCGATCGAAGCGGCGCACCGCAGACCGCGCACTGGTTTCGGCGTTATGGACCCGAACAATCCAGCCTTTTGGTCGGAAGACCCGAGCACCCGCGCGGCAAAGATCTCCATGTGCCGCCTTAACCCCCAACTCGACTACTGCGACGCTGCTAGGCGCTCTCTGCTGATCGAGGCCGGGAAAGCCAAGAGGTAAACCGGCATGGGCGGCAATATTCAGTGGCACATCTTCGCCTACATCGTCTCGCAGGTCGAGACGCCGCTCGTCGGCGCGGTCGCGAAAGTGATGAACGCCTTTCTGTCCTTCGTGGCCGCGCCTCTCAAGGTGTCGCTGGTGCTGTATATCGCGCTGACGGGCATCCTCATCATTCGCGGCCAGACGGACGAAGCCGGCTCGGCGCTGCTCGGCCGCTTCCTCAAGATGGCGATCGTCGTTTGGGTTCTGACCGGCTCGGGCATCTACCAGCAATATGTCTATGATTTTTTCTTTCAGACGCTGCCGCAAGGTCTGACGAACGCCCTGACCTCGGGCGGCGTGACGACGATCGACGCCAATGCCTTCGACACCGTGTGGACAAAGGCGCTGGGCGCGGGAGTCGATGTATGGCGTACCTTGTCATGGCATGACTTTCTCTCGCAATTCATCATCGTTGTCTTTTGGATCGTGTCGATCCTCTCGACCGTCGTTGCCTTCGCCATCTGGCTGATCTCCCGCGTCATCCTCGCGCTTTACATCGCGGTCGGCCCCTTGCTGATCGGCCTCGCGCTGTTCCCGGCAACGCTGGCGATCTTTGAACGCTGGATCGGCTCGCTGATCTCCTGCGTGATCCTGCAAATCACGACGATTGTGCTGCTTTTCATCATCTTGGCGGTGGAACAACAAGTTGTGGGCCAGATCGCGCTCATGCCGGAGGCGGACTTGGTCGGCCGGATTGAGGTCTTGCTGGCTGGCGTGATCTTCTTCCTTGTGGCGGCCTTCGTCGCCTTCCAGCTCCCCGGCGTTGCTTCATCCCTCTCCGGCGGCCTCCATTTCCATACGGGCTCGATTGCCCGCGCCGTGCAATCAACGATCGGCTCGATGGGCCGCACGGAGACTGCCGCCGATGGGAGCAGCTACCGCACGGGGCGCAGCTGGCTTCTTGGTGGCGGTCATCTGGCCGTCTCGGCGGTTGGGCGAGGGGCGGGGGCTGTGGGACGCGCCGTCTATAAGCGCGTCCGGCCCTCAACCGGCGGCTCCCTCTCAGACAGCGATTAGCCGCGCGCGCGGAAATCAGCCACTTTGCTGAGGAACAAACCATGACTCGACTGATCGCCCTTGTCGGCCTCGCCCTCTCACTCGCCGCCTGCGCCAACCATCCGCCGCTTGCCGAAGCGTCCGGCCCCTATCGGCCGCTCAACCCCGACCGGTGGACACCCACGTCCGATGACCTTCGCGGCCCCCGCGCACCCCTGCTGCCGGCGGACTCGCCCTCGCTCAATCCGCCGACTCCGTCGCCGGCCTCAACGCCGGAGACTGGCCGATGAACCTCTTTGCACGAAGGGCCCGTGCAGCGCCGGCCGAAGCCTTCATGGCCCGCCCGATCACGGCGGACCCTGAAACCCTGCAAGCCTATTTCAGCCAAGTTGCGAGCTACGAGGCCAGCGAACGGGCAAGGGACCGCAAAGCGGCTCGCGCCGGCTTCACCGTGGGCGCGATCGGCGCGGCGATCGGCGTCATGGGCGTGGCGGCCGTGCTGGCGCTTACCCCGCTCAAGACGGTTATCCCGCTGGTGTTCAGGGTCGATCGCACGACCGGTGCCGTCGAGCGCGTCTATGACGTGCGCGGCGGAAAGATGGAGGTAGGTGAGGCCGAAAAACGGTTCTTCCTCTGGCAATACGTCCTGCACCGCCAGACCTACACGGCCGCCGAAGCGGAATCGAATTTCAATGCTGTAGCGCTCATGTCGTCGCCGCAGGTGCAACAGGAATACGCCAACGGTTTCAAGGGGACCAATCCGAACAGCCCGCAAGTGCTGCTCGGCCAAGACGGCACGGCGACGGTGCGCTGGGTGTCCACGTCGTTTCTCGGGCCGAAGCTGGCACAAGTCCGCTTCATGCAGTTCGTCAGCAAGGCCGTGGCACCTTTGCCAGCGCAGCGCATGGTGGCAACGATCGCATTTGATTTCGCGCCGGGTCAGCTCAGTTCGTCGGCGATCAACGTCAACCCGCTAAGTTTCATCGTCACGAGCTACCGGGCAGATATGGAGGCCTGGCAATGAGCCGCGCGCTTCTTGTTGGAGTGGCGGCGATCGTTTCTTTTGCCGTCGGCGCACCTGTCCATGCCGAACAGGCACCGCACCCTGGCGGTTATGACCAGCATGTCGAGTTGGTGGCCTATAACCCGCTGAACGTCGTCCGGATCACGGGCACCCCGACCAATTCAACGTAAATCATCTTCGCGCCGGGCGAGGAAATCACGCAAGTCGCGATCGGAGATGCCGACCCCTGGCTAGCTCAACCGGCGGGCAATCTGTTGTTCATCAAGCCGACAGAAATCCGGCTGTCCACCAACATGACGGTCGTGACGAAGACGGCTTATGGCGGCAACCGCTCCTATCAATTTCGCCTGCTGGCTTCCAAGCGCGCCGATGATGGGGCCTCGACGGCGATCTTCGCGCTGAGTTTCAACTATCCTGACGATGATCGGCGCGCGCGCGAGCTCGCGCAACAGCGCGCGAACGCGGCCGCGGCCGAACAGGCTTCGGAAAACCGGCTTGCAAACGCATGGGCCGAAGGCCCGCGCAACTGGCGGTATGTCGCGCAGGGCTCCGAGCAAATTCAGCCGACCGAAGTGAGCGACAACGGCCGCCAGACCGCTTTCCGCTTCCCCGGCAACATGCGTGTGCCGACGATCTACACGGCTGCGCCGGACGGCTCGGAAACGATCGTTCCCTACACGATGATTAATGACATGGCCGTCGTGCAGACCACGGCCCGGATATTCACCCTGCGCGACGGCCAAGAAGTGCTGCGCATCATCAATCAGGACTTTGACCCCGTGGGCCGCAATCCCGGCACAGGCACTCCTGATCTCTCGCGCACGGTCAGGAGCGGTTCATGAGCGACGAAAACAATATCCGGCCGAGCGACAACGCTGCACCGCCTCCGCCGCCTTCAGGAGCCGGCCTCGCCGGCGAACGCTATGTGTCGGAAGTCGCTGGCCGGCAGGGCATCGTGTCGAAGAAAACAGGCGTCGGCGTCATCATCGCGGGCGCGGCGATTCTATGCGGCGTGATCCTGCTGACCTCGACCAAACCGAATCTCAAGACGGAGGACGGCCCCCGGCTCGCGGTGCATCCGGAAGTGGCCTACGTTCCTCCGCCGCCGCCCGCTGCGACTGTGGCAACGTCCGCACCACCATTACCCCAGACTGCGCCCCCGCTTCCGACGCAGCCCGTCGCGACGCCGGCCGCCACGCCGGCACGTCATGAAACCAAGTTGCTCGTCTACACGTCCGGCTCCACGAACGCAGGCAACGGTACCGGGCCGGGGGCCGGCCTCATGTCGCCGTGGCCCGTGGGCGGCGCTACAGGCCCCGATGTGCCGGGCATAGATGCCTCCGGCGGCAATGGAGAGCCACTTACGGCAGGCGAACGACAAGCGCAGCGGGAGACCTTGGCAAGTCACTTGCAGGCGACGCAGCTAACCGGCGTTTCGGCAAACGTGCTGCGTCATCAACCGTTCCTGCTGACAATGGGAACGATGGTCCCATGCGTTCTGCAAACGGCGATGGATTCGACGCTGCCCGGCCTCGTGACGTGCGTGATCCCGCAGGACATTCATGGCAAAACCGGCCTGACGCTGCTCGATCGCGGAACCAGCGTCGTGGGCGAGTTCAAGGGAGGTATCCGTCAGGGCGTCGAACGCATGTTCGTGGTCTGGACGCGGGCGGAAACGCCGCAGGGCGTCGTTATCACCCTCGACAGCCCGGCAACCGATCCGCTCGGCCGATCGGGCATGGATGGTGCCGTTGACCGGCATTTCTGGCAACGGTTTGGCGGTGCGCTTCTGCTCTCGACGGTTGATGGCGCGATACAGGCCGGCGTTGGTGCCGCGTCGAAGTCGTGGACGACGACGATCAACACCGGCTCGACGGAATCGGTCATCGCGCAAAGCCTGCAAGGCACGATCAATCTTCCGCCGACGATCCGAAAGAACCAAGGCGAACCGGTCAGCATCCTCGTCGCGCGCGATCTCGATTTCTCGACGGTCTACGCGGTGCAGCCGACGCCGCCGCAATATGTTCGAGCTGCTGGTACGCAGGACCGGAGGATGTGGACGAAATGACCCGCGCCGGCGAAAGCACGCTGCGCCTTCTGCTCGCGCCGATCGCGTCGCACCTTGCGGACTCGAAGGTGACGGAAGTTGTCATCAATCGACCGGGAGAGGCCGGCGTTGAAACGCGCGAGTGCTGGACGTGGCTTGACCTGCCGGAGCTGACGTTTGAGTGCCTAGACGCGATCGCGACGCTTTGCGCTGCCATGTCACAACAGGACGTAGGGCCGGAGCGCCCGCTGTGCGGTTCGGTCCTGCCGGACGGTCAGCGGGTACAAATCTGCCGGCCGCCGGCCGTCCGCGCCGGCACGCTTAGCCTGACGATCCGGCGGCCATCGTCCTTCGCCACGACAGTCTCACGTCTGGCCGCTGGCGGGCTGTTCTCGAGAACGGAGGGTGCGACCTTCCGCGCGAACCCGATGGACCGCGAGTTGATGGCGCTATACTCGGCGCGGCGCTGGGAAGAGTTCTTCCCGGCAGCCGTCCGGGCAAAGAAAACGATCATCGCCACGGGCGAGACCGGCTCGGGCAAGACGACGTTCGCGAAAGCCCTGATCCAAGAGATTCCGCTTGAGGAACGGCTTATCACCATCGAGGACACGCACGAGTTCATCGGCATGCCGCAACGCAATCTCGTGTCGCTGTTCTACTCCAAGGGCAACCAAGGCGTTGCGCGTGTCCGCTCAGAGGACTTGATTGAGGCGGCGCTCCGGATGCGGCCCGATCGCGTCTTGATGCAGGAACTGCGCGACGGCGCGGCCTTCACCTTCATTCGCTCGATCGCCGCCGGGCATCCAGGCTCGATCACGACATGCCACGCCGGCAGCGCACCCGGCGCGTTCGATGCACTACGCCTGATGGTCAAGCAACATGACGCTGGCAAGCATCTGGCAGACGCTGACGTGCTCGCGCTGCTCAAGCAACTCGTGCACGTCGTTGTTCATTGCCGGCGGGATCATCGCGGCTTTGCGATCGAAGAAGTCTATTTCGATCCGCTCTCCAAATCGCCCGAGCTGGCCGCTCAGGTGGAGGCCATGCCGGAACCTGTTAACTCATGGAGGGAAGCCGCCCGTGTCTGATTTCTCCGAGTGGCCGCCCGCCGCAAAGGCTCTGCTGTGGCTATTCGCGCTGATCCTCGGCGCGCTACTCTGGTCCGTGCTGGCATCGCTGATTTTCCTCGCCGGCACGCGGCTTCTGACGGCCAACACGGTGCCCCTGTTCCAGTGGTGGCAATACCTCTCGGCCTACGGTCTGCATCAGCCTGTGGTTGGCCTGTGGCTCAAGATTTCAGGCGGCATCGCAACAGGCCTCCCGGTTCTGCTTTTCGTTGCGCGCGTTGCCCGCAAGGGCTGGCCCGGTGCCGACGATCGTCAGTTGCACGGCAAGACACGCTGGGCGCAGCGCGGCGAACTGGCAAAGGAGGGGTTCTATACGAAGTTCGGCGGGCTCTATGTCGGGCAGGAGGAGGGAGGCCGCTATCTGCGCTTTGGTGGACCTGAGCATGTCGCGTGCTATGCGCCGACAGGCTCGGGCAAGGGCGTCGGCCTCGTGATCCCCAATGCGCTGCTCTACGAGGCAACGCTCGTCTGCCTCGACGTGAAGAAGGAGAATTGGGCCGCGACAGCCGGCATCCGCGCTGCTGCCAGTCAAAAGGTGTTTCTGTTCGACCCGCTCGCGCAGGACGGCCGGACGGCGCGCTATAACCCCTTCACCTATGTTCGGCGCGGCACGATCGACGCTTTCGACGACATTCAGCGTATCGCGCAGATGATCTACCCGGAGGCAACCGGGAGCGAAAAATTTTGGGTCGATAGCGCCCGCTCGGCCTTCACGGGTGCCGCGTGCTTCTTGGCGGAGTCGCCGGAGCTGCCGCTGACGTTCGGGGAAGTCCTGCGCCTGCTGTCCAGTTCGGACGGTGCGGCCTCGATGATCGAACGTATCGAGGCACGCCGCCAACAGAGGCGGCCCTATACCGAAGCGACGGTAAAGGCGTTGGAGGATTATCTAAAAGGCTCGGCCGATCTGGTGAACGGCATCCGCAAGACGATCACGGCGCGGCTGTCGCTCTGGTTCAATCCGCGCATAGACGCGGCGACGGCCGAAAACGATTTCGATCTGCGCGAGCTGCGCCGCTCGCTGCATGCGATCTATATCGGCGTGACGCCAGATAACATCGCGCGGCTTCGTCCGTTGCTGTCGCTATTCTTCCAACAGCTTATCGACTTGTCGGTGCGCGAGCTGCCGTCGAACGATCCACAGGCCAAGCACCAGGTCTTTTTGCTGCTGGACGAATTTCCGTTGCTCGGCCCCATGCCGATGCTGGCCGATGCGTTCGCCTATGTCCGGGGTTACGGCATCCGCATGATGCTCATCATGCAGAGCAAGGCGCAGCTCCGCGACCGCGAGCTATATGGCCCGGACAAGGCGGAAGCGATCTTGGACAATTGCGGGCTTGAAGTCGTGTTCGGCACGAAAGACCTCAAGCTGACGGAGGAATTGAGCGCCCGGCTCGGTTACGACACCGTAGAAGGAACAACGCGGAGCGGGCCGCGCTTTTGGGCCGCGTTCCGGCGCGACAAGCACTCGTAGACGAACAGCGACCAGCGCCGGGCGCTCCTGCTGCCGCAGGAGATTACCCGGCTGAAACCGCGCGAGGCGATCTTGATCCGGCCGGGCATGTTCCCGGTTCGCTGCCGTCGCATCCGGTATTTCAAGGACCCCACCTTTACCCGGCTCGTTCGCCCCGCGCCCGACGTGCCCGCGATCGAAATCAAGATGCGCTTGGATCAGGGCAAGGGGTTCGGGCCGATCGCAGCCGAAGGGCAGTCCTCGGCCTCGGCTCAAGACGCCGATCCGCATAGCGGATCCTCGCCATCTGGCTTGCACAGTGCAAGTGCAGCCCCGGCGACGGCCGCCCGCTCCGCGCCGGCCGCGAAACCGGCCAAACCGAAGCGGAAGGCCCCGGCAAAGCGGGCTACTAAGCCTGATCTGGTGGACGCCGCCGAAGCGGCCGAGGCAGACAGCGCCCCGGCCGACCCTCCGCAGCGCGCGGCCAATGGGCCGGATCCGGAGCTGGAACCGCAAGAGCTGCCGTTACCGCCCGTCGCGCCGCATCAGGCGGACGGGCTCCTGCAAGCGATCATGGGCGCGGAGGTGGACCTTAGCAACCTCGGCCTTTCGGACGGAAAGGCCGCTATCGCTGCGATCGTAAATGCGACCCCCACCGTCGAATCCCTAACCCGTAGGAAACAAGCCATATGAGGCTCGAACGCTCTTTTGGAGTTCTCGCAGCCGGCACCGCGCTCGCGATCCTCGCCGGCTGCAACAAGGAACTGCGCAGTACCGACTATTTCGCCGCACACGAGTGCCGACGCCCGCTCGGTCGTCGCGGCCTGCACCGCCGGCACGCAAGCTGACCAAGAGTGCGAGAACGCGAAAACCGCCTTGGCCGATCTGACCCGCAAGCGACAGATTGACAACCTGCTTGGACAGATCAAGGCGCATGGAGGGTAAACCTATGTTCAAACCACGTCACGCACTCGCCCTCACGATCTTGGGGGCCTCTGCCGTCGCTGTCCACATCGCCGCACCTGCGCTCACGATCGAGTATTTCGCAGTCCACATCGCCGAAGCCGAACAGGTCGTAACGGACTGCACGGCCGGGAAGAAGGCCGGTCGCGAGTGCGACAACGCAAAGACCGCCCTCGATGCCGGAAAGGCCCGTCAAGCGGCCGTGCTCCCCAGCTCAAACCGAAGAATTCCCTCGATCATGGATAGTGGCGAATCCACGCAAAGGAGGAAATGAAATGGCACTGACTGACAAGGCACGGGATGCCCTGCGCCCGACCAATTCGATAGAAGCGATTTTAGAGCCCGTAGGAGGATCGCGAACGCCGGCCGGGGCTGGGGGGCACCGGCCAACCCCGGAACATCACCTGTCGGCCGTCCTGCGCGGCCTGACGGGCAATCCAAAGCTGCGCCCTACCTCTCTTGAACCGGAGACGATCGCCAAACGCTATTACGTCGAGGAAAAGCGGGATGAGCGCCAGTATTTCGAGGATTACCAGCGCAAGAATCTGGCGATGCGCGCAACCGAAACATTGATCAGCTCGAAACGCGAGGATTTGAACACCGTCCGCGCTATGCTCGAAATTGCGGAAGCGCGCGGCTGGCACTCGGTCGAGATTCGCGGCTCGGCCGAGTTCAAGCGTGAGGCGTGGATTGAGGCAACCGCGCACGGTCTGGAAGGGCGCGGCTTCACGCCTTCGGATTCCGATCGTCAAGAGGCCGATCGCCGCCGCAGCGAGCGGGCGCACGCGAACGAAGTGCGCGCCGTCGAAAAGACCGAAACGCGCGAGGAACGGGCCGCTGGTCACACGGTCGAGGCTGCCGCGCACGAACGCAAGGCTGAAGCCAAACAGCCGGGCGAGCCGGAAAAGCCGACGCTGAACGACAATCGCCGCACGATCCGCGCGGCACAAAAGGAGCTGTCGGAAGATGGCCGGTTGCTGCTCGCGGCCTTGGGCGAGAAGATCGACCGCCAGATGAACAAGCTCAACACTGAGGCGAAGACCGAAATCAAGGCGTTCGTCGGTGCCGAGTTGATGAAGAAGGAACGGGCAGAAGGTCCGACCGTGCTTTCGCCAGATCAGAAGCGCGCCGCGACCGCTCCCGAGCCAGAGCGCAAACAGACGCCCGCTCCCGCACCGGCCCGCCGGCTGGAACCGACTCCCCCGCGCCGCACCCTTTCCCGGTAAGGCGCCTCGATGACGACGCGCGAGGATCACGTTTGGCGACTGCCCAGCACGGTTCGCGGCCGGGACGTAAAGCTCAAAGCAGGGGACGCCGGCACGCGGCCCCTGTCTGCGTCCGCAAAGGCGCGTCTTGCCCGGATCGCGAGCAAAGCCCCGGAAGCGATGGTCAAGGTTACGGGCCGCTCACGCGGCGGTGCCGATCATCTGAAATCGCATCTCGACTACATCACCCGCAACGGGAAACTCCAAGCGGAGACGCAGGACGGCGAGCGTATCACCGATCGGGCACGCCTTCGCGATCTGCATGACGACTGGCTATTGGCGAACGCGGCTGAGCAGCGCGGGAGGCCAAGCCCCAATGCGACGCAGAGCGTCGCAATCATTCTTTCCATGCCACCCGGCACGCCTCCCGATCGCGTCGAGGACGCCGCCCGCACCTGGGCGCGGGAAACCCTTCGCGGCCGATACGATTACATTTTCGCGCGCCATGACGACACCAAGCACCCGCATGTCCATGTCACGGTGCTGGCCGTAGGCTATGACGGTAAGCGCCTCGCGCCCGGTCCTGACGATCTACAGGCGTGGCGCGAGCGCTTCGCCCGCGAGTTGCGCCGGCTCGGCGTCGAGGCGAAGGCCACACCCCGGCAGGCGCGCGGTGTGGTCCGCAAGGCCCCCAAGTGGCCGATTGCCGGCATTGAACGGCGCGGCGTCGAACCTCGTGTGCGCCGGCAGGAACGGCAGGCGGCGGAACGGGAGGCCAAGGCTCCCAAGCCGCCGCAACCGCGCGATTGGAGCAGCGACATACAAGCCCGGCAAGACTCGATCCGCAGAGCCTACCTCGGGCACGCTGACGAACTGGCGCATGGCGACATGGCCGATCGCCGGCTTGCTCCAAGATATTTGCCGGTTCGTGGCGGACATGCCAGTGCCTCTGACGCGCCGGCAAGCGCTCGCGGCCGAGTTGCGCCATGTCATCGAACAGCGGCCGGGCAGGGTTGCCACCTCCCTCCCGCCTCGGGCGACCAAGAGCCCCAGCGCGAAGGGCCCACGCCGCGAAGGTCCACCGAACCAGCCAACGACGCCCAAGTGGCGCGGATAGCGACGAGAGAGCGAAGCATGACGGACCTTGAGCAAGTGGACTCTGCCGTGGTGCTGATGCGCCAAGCTCTCCGTCTGCTCGATACGGACAGGACGCCCCTCCCCCCAAGGGTGGCGCTGCAAGGATAAAAATCCTATACCGGTCGCATAGAGGAGGAGCCGATGTTGCCCAAAATCGACATCAAACGGGAGCTTGTAGAATCCATCAACGCCATGAGCTTTGTAGGTGCGATCTTGCTGGCCGTTGTCATCATCGCCCCAAGGGTCGGGACGCTGGCCGACTGCGTTGCCGCAACGGCGTTCTTCTTTTCCGCAATACTTCTTTCGGCGTTCCTGCGTGTCTTCTTGGGCGTGAAACCGTGGCACGACGACCGGCTCCGTTGAAGACGGCCGGCTTTTCAATTGCCGTTGCGTTAGCGCGTGACCTCGGCCGCCGGTCGTCGGCCGCAGTTAGTGCAGCGTAATCGCTCGATCAATTCATGCGCCAGCGTGTCGAGCGAAACGCCCCTAGCGGCTCGGAGAGCTGCCGGCCGCAGGCGCAATTGATTCTGAGATAGCACCCCTGCCGATACCAAAGCGGGTCTATCGGCTTCGGCCTGTTGTAGTTCGCGGCCATAGGCCAACGGGAACAAAAATGGAACGGTCTTGCACCGTGCAAGCCTAGCCCGGCGTGGCGTCGGCGCTGTCCATGATGATCCACGCCCATGCCCAGAGTATGTCGCCTTCGGCCGTGTCGGTCTCGGCAGCGGTGACGGCCAGCACGCCTAACAGGTGGCCGAAGTCGGCCGCTGGCATGATCCCGCCGCGCTGGATAACAGACGCGACGAGGGCGAGGGCCTTCGTCATCACCCAGGCTAACCACATGCAAGCATCACGGCGCAGGCAGTGGTGGCCCTGTCACAGCATGGCCGCGTGGCACAGGCGTTTATTGCTGATCAGGTGCCCTACGCCGTCGCCATGACCGGGGGCCGCACCGCACCGGAGATTGCACCGCGTAGCCCTGCCGCTGAGGAAATAGCGGCCTTGTGTGTTGAGGTGAAATCATTCTTTCATTAAAATATGAAATCATGAAAGGAGGCTAGGACATGGCCAAAACTGTTGCATTGACCGGCGATGATCTCGCCACGACTAAGATTCGGCCGCAGAGTGCAATGCTGCAACGCGGTGTGGTGCCCTCCGCCGAGCTGGTGCCATTGCAATTCCGTATGCCTCCGCAGTTCGTCCGCGAGTTCAAACAAGCAGCGTTGGACCGAGACCTGAAATTGAATGAATTGTTGAATGTCGTATTTCAGCAATTCATGAAAGAAGGTGCGCATGGGAAATGAGCCGAAGCGGGTAGGGGAGCTGCTGTGGGAGGGCTTCCTGGCCAAACTCGATCCCGAGGGCCAGGGTAAGCGCACGGCTACCAAGCGGCTCGGCAAGAGCCGTGCGGATGGCCAAGTCCTTACGCGGCAGGAAACCAAGCTGGTCGAGGCCGGCGCAACGATTGCCACTGTCCCCCCCCGGCCCTGACGATTGGGTCTATAACCATGCGATCTTGTGCCAAGTAGGCTTGCCACGGGCCAAGGTCGATGGGCTGGAGTTCCTGCGTCAGTCCGGTGCCGCTTGGATCAACGTCCAGGCTGGCGTTTTGGACGAGGGCAGAGGACCAGTGTTGCAGCCCATTCCGTATGGGGTGATCCCACGGCTTGCTCTGGCGTGGATCACCACGGAAGCCGTCCGGTCGAAGAATCGCGAAATACGTATTGGCGATAGTGCTGCCGAGTTCCTACAGACGATTGGCCTTGATGACGCCGGCCGGCGCTACAGCATGCTGCGCAAACAGATGCACGCCCTAGCTACGTGCCGACTACAGCTCGGATTTCGAGGCGAGACATATAACGGCCAGCCCGTGAAGCGTTTCAGTGCGTTGTTAGCCAACCAAGACCAGCACCAACTGGCGCTGTGGCCTGGCACGCTGATGCTGGAACAGGATTATTTCGACACGCTGTTGGAGAGTGCGGTGCCACTTGATCGGCGTTCGCTTCACACGCTGAAGGGTTCCGCCTTGGCCTTGGATGTCTATGCGTGGCGGGCCCACCGTTTGCACCGCCTGGAAGGGAAGGGAATGCCTTTGCATTGGGCGTCTCTGCGAGAGCAGTTTGCCCAAGAGTATGCCAGCAAAGACCCTGACAAGGACTTCAAGAAAGAATTTTTGCCGGCACTGCGCAAGGTGATGACGGCTTACCCACAAGCCAAAGTCAAACCCGTCCGTGGTGGCCTGTTGCTGCTGCCGTCACCGCCGCCGATGCCCTACAAGGGCGGCCCGACTCGATGATTCAAGTCGTTGAAGGAATGGAATTGAATTGTTCGTCGTAAATCGCCACCTTTATCAAACCAATTTCATCACCAAGCCATTGATGTAGAAGAGGTTTATGGGTTTCCGTGCATTTGACATACCGCACTCTCAACCTGTGGGGGAGACTCCGAACATCGCCACCCTCTTTCGCGGTGAGCAACCCTGTGCAGCGGCGAAGTTATCCACGTGCAATCGCCCCCCCCTTTCCCTCCGAACATCGCCCCCATTTGAATACGTAAATCACAACACATAAACAGATAGGTAAATCCTATAGTTTTCCTATAAATCTCTTCCTGTAGTTAGCGGCCCATTTCTGTGGAAAACGCACAACGCAAACACCAAGTCCCGCACTGCCAATGGTCACGCCCTTCGGGCGTGAAGTTCTCTCCTGAACGCAGGGGCGCTGCCCCTGCACCACGTTCTCGCCGAAGGGCAGTGGTGCAGGCCGGCGGGCTTCGCCATTGTTCTGCACCCCACCCGATAGGCTAAGGGCCACTCCAAGGCGTCAAGGACCGGCTGCGCCTGCCGTCCTCACCCGTTCGGTGCTCGCCCTGCGGGCTGCGCTCCGTTGCGGCCTCCGGGTGGCTCCTTGCCCCCTCTCCGCAGCCAAAAAAGCACAGAGGCCTTGACGAGAGAGATTTTTGTAGTAACGTTTATACACAAACCGATTTACCCCTGACAGCAAGAGTGCCGTCCATGACCATCACCACCCTATCCAGCAGGGAGTTCAATCAGGACACCAGCAGGGCCAAGAAAGCCGCCACAGAGTGACCGGTTTTTATCACCGACCGGGGCAAACCCGCTCACGTCCTGCTCAGCATCGAGGAATACCAGCGCATCACCGGCAAACGCCGGAGCATTGTTGATGCCCTGTCCATGCCGGGACTTGCAGACATCGAGTTTGATCCGCCTCGCTCGCGGGGCGGATTTCTCGTAATGTTCCTGCTCGATACCAACGTTATTTCCGAACTCCGGAAGGTCGGTGACGGCAAAGCCGATGCCAATGTCGTCGCTTGGCTGTCCAGCGTGGATGCCACGACCTTCTATCTCTCCGCCGTCACTTTGATGGAAATCGAACTCGGCATCCTTCGGATCGAGCGGCGCGATCCAGCTCAAGGGGCTAGGCTTCGTGCCTGGATGGATCACCATGTCTTGCCCGAATTTGCGGAGCGGACCTTGCCCGTCGATACCGCCGTGGGACTTCGCTGCGCACCCCTTCATGTGCCAGACACGTGCCACGAACGGGATGCGTTCATCGCGGCGACAGCCCTAGCCCATGGCATGACAGTCGTAACTCGCAATCTCGCTGATTTCGCGCCAACAGGCGTGCCGCTGCTCAACCCATGGGAGGCTCCCCATGAGCGAAAACACTGATATTCAAACCCGCCTCAAACAGCTCCGGCAACACCGCCACTGGCAGTTGCTCATGATCGGCGACGGGATCAGCCAGATCACGGCAGAGGACGTTGATGCGCTGACACGCATCCAGCCGGGCCCTCGACAGCTACAAATCCGGGCTGAGCTTCACCGAGCACCATACCGGCCGGCCCCTGCTCACCCCCGATGAGGTCCGCAACCTGCCGCAGGACCGCGAGCTGCTGTTCCTGGCCGGCACCCGGCCGATCGTCGCCGACAAGCTGCGTTATTACGCCGATCCCGAATTCAGCTGGCTGTTTGACCAACCGTAGCCAGGTAATCCTCGATCACGGTAATGGCGGCCCACTGGCTCGGTGGCGGCGTCTGGCCGGGCTTTCAGCTCGTCCAGCCACAGCTCGGCGGGATGATCCCATGACATGTCACAAAGCACGATATCCAGAACCTCGGCCAACTCATGGGCCGGGATGTTGGCAAAACAGGCTTGCTCAACCGTGTGCGGTGTCATGTGGCGCTCTCGCGCATGAGGTCTTTCAAGCGGTGAGTCATTTCATCGGCGGTGATCTCGCCGCGCCGGCAGGCTTCGGAAAGGCCCTCAATCGCCTGCCCCTGCGCTGACCAGTACGGATCGTCTGGCGTAGCGGTGTGCCCCGGCCGGCCGGAAACCGCGGGGAAGGTAATGCCGGTGACGGCCGGGTTTCGCGCGAAAATGCCGGCAAGCAACTGATCGACCCGACTGGTGTAATCGCTCGGAAAATCCCGCGACACCCGCACGGGGCCGGCCGATGTGGTCACATCCAAGCCGCCGACATGTTGGAACAGGTCGACATGGTCTGGAACACGACGGTTTTCTGGCCCAGCAGATCGGACACGAGGCGGGCGCTGTCGTGATCGTTGACGCCGAACACTTGGAGGACGCCGGCTTTTGACAGGAAGGTGCCGGCGCGCTGGCCGTAGGTGGCGCGGAGCTGGTGAACGTCCTGCACGATCGGCCAGAGCTGCACGCCATAACTGGCCATCAGACCCATGGCCCACTCGATCGGGGCGAGCTCGCCCAAGGCGGCGAACTCATCGAGCAAATAGAGCACGGGGGCAGGTGGCGTGGCCTGGGTGCGGGCCATGTCCTGCAAGCTCTGCGTGACCATCAGCCGCAGATTGAACGCAGCCGATGGCCGGCCCGTCACCCCGAACGGATCGAGGACATGAACCGGCCAGAAGCGATGGCGGGTGCTGCCCGCCATCCGGGCGTTTTCGCCTTTGGGGTCGATGCAGATCACCGAGCGATCGGCGGTGAGCAGATTCGGGATGAGGGTGCCGACACCCTTGCCGCTGCGCGTGGGGGCGATCGTCAGCAAGTGAGCGGGGCCGGCATAGCGCAGTAGCCGGCCGGTTTTCAGGTCACGGCCGATCAATAGACCCTTTCCGGGTTGCGTCAGGTTCGCGGCCTCGGCATCGGTGGCAAACCGCGCCGAGCCGTGCGTGGCGTCCGGGCGATTGCCGAAATGCTGAATCATAGGATTGGTCAGCATGCGGAAGACGGCGATGAACGTCACCAGGACCGCGCCCAGGCTCAACCCGATGCGGATGGGACTATTTACACCCAGGCCGAGCGCACTGCTGAGCAGTTCGGCCCCGCACACCAGCGCGAACACCACGACGAAGGTGAGGATCAGGACGCCCAAGAGGTATTTTCCGGCGCGAACCGGGCTCAAGGCGAGGGTGACGAGGGCCCAGACCGGATCACGCGCGGCGGCGCGCAGCATGTTCTTGAACGCAGCCCATGCGAGGGTCACTTGGTTCATGCGTTCTTCTCCTCACCCTTCGCGCTCGCGGCCCGGCGCGGTGCCTTTGAGCAGATCGTCAAAAAGCGGCTTGTCGGTCTCGCGGGTGAGAAAGCCCGGCAGCTCGCGGCGGAGCCAGTCGCCGAGGTTTTTGGAGAAGTCGTCGCGGCCGTGGTCGAGGCGATGCAGGACGAGCGCACCGAGCAGCACCTTGCGGCGGGTATCGTGGACGCGCTCCTGTTTGCCGAGCCGCGTCTTGAGGGCGGCCCGCTGCGCATCCAGTTGGGCGAGTCGCTGCTCGATGGATTTGCGCATCATTGCCTCATCCCTTTGCCGGTCGTTCGTCAAGACTATCATTTCCGCTTGAGTTTTCCAGTTGTTGGCCGTGTTCGATTGAAAGCATCGTCGATCCATGCGCAAAACGGCCATCCGTTCATTGGTATGAACGTGCCATACGCGCCGCACCGAGCAGCGAAAGAGCGGAGCGATAAGCTGAGAAGGGCGCGCTGAGTTTGAGTTGCTGCGCAACTCAGCGCGCCATCGGCTGGTGGAGCCGATGGAAAAGTCAAAACGACAACGGAGCGTATCGGTTGGCGATTTA
>NZ_LFJJ01000195.1 GCF_001189365.1 Candidatus Burkholderia verschuerenii
CAGCTCAACGTCATGCCTCAACCTCTACTCGTGCGCTGCAGACCTGGCTGAGATGTGCGTTTACGTCTGCACCAGACTGCGTCGTCGGGTCCATTCCGGCAAATTCAATTTTGCAGGCCAGACTAAATATCTGGAAACCGCGAGGCCAAAGCTTTATTCCCGATTTAAATGGATCGACCGGTAACTTTCTACCAAAATATATTTAACCGGTGATGAATTCACCATTGCCGACGCGTATTTATTCGCTTTAACGCGATGGGGAAAAGCACACTGGTTCGACTCCGTTTATAGCGCTGATATCGATCTTGGTGAATTTCAGCACCTGTGTCGCTGGTATCGGTCTTTGTTGAATCGACCTTCGGTCGTACACGCGTTGGGCCAAAACGCGATGTGACAGATCAGGATTTACCCTAAGAACCCCGCCTTTTCCCCGATTTTCCACCCTTTATCTCAATAATCGATACACGCTATCCCCGCTATCGCGTTGCGGCATAACCTCGCTCTGCCGACACTGTACGCACAAGATCATCACCGCATTCGGAGACAATCATGCGTACACAAGTCGGCATCGTCGGCGCGGGCCCGGCCGGGCTTCTGCTCTCTCACCTTCTGCATCAGCGCGGCATAGAATCGGTCGTGCTCGAGGCGCGCAGCCAGCACGATATCGAATCGACGATTCGCGCCGGCGTGCTCGAGCAAGGCACGATGGATACGCTCAAGAACGCCGGACTCGGCGAACGCATGCAGGCCGAAGGCGCGCTGCATCACGGCTTCGAACTGGCGTTCGAGGGACAGCGCCGCCGTATCGCGCTGACCGAACTGACCGGGCATTCGATCACCGTCTACGCGCAGCACGAAGTCATCAAGGATCTGGTGGCCGCGCGTCTTGCCGCGAATGGCGCGCTGAAGTTCAACGTGTCGAACGTGACGCTGCACGACTTTCACGACGGCAGCGATCGCCGGCCGCGCATCAAGTATCGGCACGAAGGGCGCGACGAAGAACTGGAGTGCGATTTCATCGTCGGATGCGACGGCTCGCAGGGCGTGTCGCGTCAGTGCATCCCCGAAGCGGTGCGGCAGGATTATCAGCGCATCTATCCGTTCGGCTGGTTCGGCATTCTGGTGGAAGCGCCGCCCTCCTCCGACGAACTCATCTACGCGCGGCACGATCGCTGTTTCGCGCTGATCAGCACGCGCTCGCCAGGCGTGCAGCGCATGTACTTCCAGTGCGACCCGAAAGATTCCGTCGATGCCTGGTCCGACGACCGCATCTGGGCCGAGCTCCACGCGCGCGTCGATACGGCGGACGGCTGGCAGATCACCGAAGGCAAGATCTTCCAGAAGAACATCGTCGGCATGCGCAGCTTCGTTTCGACGCCGATGCAGTCCGGCAAGCTCTTCCTCGCCGGCGACGCCGCGCACATCGTGCCGCCGACCGGCGCGAAGGGGCTGAATCTCGCGGTATCGGACGTGCGCGTGCTGAACGCCGCGCTGATCGACTTCTACAAGGAAAGCAGCAGCGACAAGCTCGCGCGCTACACCGAGACGGCGCTCAAGCGCGTATGGCGCGCCGAGCATTTTTCCTGGTGGATGACGCGCATGCTGCACAAGCTCGACGACATCTCGCCGTTCGAGCAGCGCCTGCAAGTCGCCGAACTGGAGCATGTGACCACGTCGACCGCCGCCACCACCGCGCTGGCCGAAAACTACGTCGGCAGCGTGGCGGTCTAACGGCTCGACCTTCAGCGCGTGGCCTACAGCACCGCGACCACGCGCGCCTCGCCCTCCACCGATGGAATCACCTGCCCGCCCACGCGCCGGAAGGTGATCGTCACATCCTTGTCGCCCAGACGCAGATCGCCGATTTCGAGCCAGTCGATACCCTCAGGCAACTGCGGCCGGTCGATGCGGATTTCATCGTTGACGGCATCCACGCTGACGCCGAGACACGCTTCCAGAATCATGAACGGCGTGCCCGCCGCCCACGCCTGCGGCAAACACGCGACCGGATAGGCAATCGGCTTTTCGCCGCGCTGCCGCGTAAAGCCGCAGAAAAGCTCGGGCAAGCGCATGTCGAACGTCACGGCCGCTTCGAACAGCGATTGCAGCAGCCCAACCGCCGCGCCGCGATCGCCGTAACGAGCCAGGCCGCGCGCGCACAACGCGGTATCGTGTGGCCACACCGAGCCGTTGTGATACGACATCGGATTGAAGCGCGGCTGACCCGCCGCGAGCGTGCGCACGCCCCAGCCCGTGTGAAACAGCGCCGATTCGAGTTGCCGCGCCACCGTTTCGCCGCGCTTGCGATCCACCAGATCGAACGCGAGCAGATGCCCGGCATTGGACGACAGCACGCGGCACAACTCGCCCTTGCCGTCGACCGCGATGCCGTAGAAATCGAGCTCCGGCATCCAGTACATCTCCTCGACCTTCTCACGGATATGACGCGCGCGCCGTTCGTAGTCGTCCGCGTGGGCGTGCTCGCCGCGTTCGCGCGCGAGACGCGCCATCGTCGAAAACGCGGTCGATGCGTAGCCCTGCACTTCGACCAGCGCGATCGGTCCGATCGGGAATTTGCCGTCCGCGTGGAACACGGAGTCGTGGCTGTCTTTCCAGCCCTGATTGGCGAGGCCGTGTTCCGTCGCGCGCTGATAGTCGAGCAGACCGTGCGGGTTGGTATCGCAATGACGCGCGACCCATTGCGCCGCCAGTTGCAGCGACGGCCAGATTTCGTCGATCAGCGCCTTGTCGCCGGTACGGATGGCATACGCGCCCGCCAGCACGATGAACAGCGGCGTGCTGTCGACGCCGCCGTAATACAGCGCGAACGGCACTTCGCCGGTTGCCGCCATTTCGCTCTTGCGCGTCTCGTGCATGATTTTGCCGATCTCGGCATCGCGGAACGCCGAATCTTCGCGCGCCTGATTCGCGGAGAGAAAGCGCAACACGCCGCGCGCAAGCGTCGGATGCAGCCACAGCATCTGCAGCGACGTGATGATCGCGTCGCGCCCGAACGCGGTCGAGAACCACGGAATGCCGGCGTAGGGATACGGGCCGGTGTCGAGATCGGTGGTCAGGAGTCCGAGATCGGCGAGCGAACGATCGATCCATTCGCTGAACAGCGGATTGCTCGACCGCACGCGCGCACTCGCCCGACGCCGGTCGCGCATGCGCCGATGCGCATCGACCAGCGCTTCGCGGATCGCCGGGCGTCCCGACTCGGGCGCGCATTCGGCGGCTTCGGCGGCGTTGCGCTTGCTTTCCTCGCTGGCATCGCTCAATGCGTTGGTGACGGCCGTCACCGACAGATACACGGAGATCGCCGTCTCCGACTGAATATGCAAGGCGTAGTCCGCACGCCCCGGCGACAGCACATCCGGCGCGGGCGTGAACTGAATGCGCGCGGTGCGCTCCACTTCGTCCAGTCCGACGTAACGCAGCACGACTTCACCATTTTCGACGACCGGCGGCCGCAAGTTACCGCGCTTGCCGCGCTTGGTGCCGCGCACCTCGAACATATCGAGAAAGTCCGCTTTGAACGAAATCGACAGTGGAACCGTGGACGGCTCGGTTCCGTAATTCGTCAGAACAATACTTTCGTGCAGAACATGCCCGGAAAGCACACGTTTGCGCTCGACGTGGATCACGCCTTCCGGAGTGTGTGCGCCGCCGATGGGCGGCAACGGCCGGTTGGTCAAGTGCGCGGTAAACACGGCGTTGTCGCTGGAGATGCTGCCCGATAGCAGCGATGGCGCGCGTCCGCCGAAGCTCAGCACCAGTTCGGACAGCACGCGCGTGTCGTTGACGAACAGGCCGTCGTCGCCGTCACGGATATCGCCTTTCGCGTCATAAACGGCAAAGGTGTTGCCCGACTTCAAAACGAACTGTCGTTCGGTCGGCTCGTACGCGTGCTCGTTCGGGATAAACGGCTCGTCCGGGCTGAGTTGCTGTTGCTGCTGTTGTTGAACCTGTCCTTGCGCTTGATCCTTTGTATCCATTGCACCTTCCTGAAAGTAACGTGAAAGGACGTCCGCCGAAGCTTGCGGGAGGCGTTCCCTGCGTGCCCCGGCGTGGGGCGTTCGATTGCTGGTTCGATCGTTATAGCTAAGCTTTCATGCAGCAAGTGAACCGCTTACCGGCTATCATCGACGGTTTTTCGACTCGACCACGCCTGACGGGTTCTGTGCGCGCATGCATATCGACTTACTTTATTCCGCTTCGGGCTTCGCCGTCGGATTGCTGGTCGGCCTGACGGGTGTCGGCGGCGGTTCGCTGATGACGCCGCTGCTCGTCCTGCTGTTCGGCATTCACCCGGCGACGGCCGTCGGCACCGACCTGCTGTACGCCGCCGCCACCAAGACCGCCGGCACGCTGGTGCACGGCATCAAGGGCTCGGTCGACTGGCGCATTACCGGCCGGCTGGCGGCAGGCAGCGTGCCGGCGGCCGCGATCACCATCTATCTGCTGCAAGAGCACGGCATTGCGTCGCCCGGGACGGCCAAACTCATCCAGTCGATTCTCGGCACCGCGTTGCTGATCACCGCCGTCTCGCTGATCTTCCGGCCGCAACTCGCGCGCCTCGCCTATCAGAAAGGCCGCGAACGGCCCGACAACCCTTCCCGCACCGCATTCTGGACCATCTTCACGGGCGCCATTCTCGGCGTGCTCGTATCGATCACCTCGGTCGGCGCGGGCGCGATCGGCGTGACGGTGCTGCTGCTGCTCTATCCGCGTCTCGCGACGGTACGCATCGTCGGCTCCGACGTGGCGCATGCCGTGCCGCTCACGCTCATCGCCGGCTTCGGTCACTGGATGCTCGGCTCGGTCGACTGGGCGCTGCTCGCTTCGCTCCTCGTGGGATCGATTCCGGGTATCGCCATCGGCAGCATGTTGTCCTCGAAAGCGCCAGAAGCCTTGCTGCGCCACCTGCTCGCCGCGACGCTGGTTCTCGTCGGAACAAAGCTGATGTTCAGTTGATGTTAGTCACGTAGCGCCCCGGTTTCCAGTCGGCCGAATGGCATAAGCAAAACTGCACGCGCGATTTTTTCGCATTCATGCATTTTGCCTATGCCGTTCGGCCGGGTTTCGCCGGGCCGGGCGATGCGGCATCATGCGCTGTCGGTCGGGCAGTTGCCGGGAATCAGCGCCGTAAATTGCCCGTTATGCTTTGCCGTCGATAATGCCCGTACGCGTCGCCGGCGCGGGGTGTTACTTCGAGCAGTCACTTCGAGAGGAGTCGAGCGATGAACGAGAACGACCATTCGCAACCCGAGCTGCCCTTCCGCGATATCGACGCTGGCGCTTCGACCGGCGACGCACCCGCCGATCCCGCGCGGCGTCGCCTGCTTGCGGCGGGCGTCGGGCTGGCCGGCCTGTCGCTCGGCGGATGCAATATCTTCGATCAGAAACCGACGACGCCGAAGACCGCCGCCGACGCCGCGCTCGACCGCACGCTCGCCGCGAAGGTGAAGCAGGTCGTCGTGATCTACGCGGAAAACCGCAGCTTCACGAACCTCTTCGGCAACTATCCCGGCGTGCAGTATCCGCTGTCGGCCACGCCTGCTTCGCAGTATGCGCAACTGGATCGCGACGGCGTTACGCCCATGCCGACGCTGCCCAAAATCTGGGGCGGGCTCGTGCCGCAAGCGCAGGAAGTCGACGGCAAGCGCTACGCGATCACGGAGCAGCAGATTGCCGATCTACGCAACGCGCCGTTCCAGATCGTCGATGCGCACGGCGCGCCGCTGCCCAATTCCGTCATCACGCGCGATCTGGTGCATCGGTTCTATCAGAATCAGATGCAGATCAACGCGGGCCGCAACAACCAGTTCGCGGCGTGGGGCGATTCCGGCGGGCTCGTGATGGGCCATTACCGGAACGATCCCGACACGCTCAAGCTGTGGGGCATGGCGCAGCAGAACACGCTCTGCGATAACTTCTTCATGTCGGCGTTCGGCGGATCGTGGCTGAACCATATCTTCCTGATTTCCGCGCAGGCGCCCTTCTATCCGGACGCGAAAAGCGGCCCGGCGGCCAAGCTGCTCGCCGTGGTCGATGGCGATGATCCGACCGGCGCGCGGCTGAAACTCGCGCCGGATTCGCCGAAATCCGCGCTCGACGGTCCGCCCAAGTTCGTGCGCGACGGCGCGCTCACGGCCGATGGATACGCCGTCAACACGATGTTCCCGCCGTATCAGCCGAGCAACGTGCGCCCGGCGCCGGGCGGCGACCCGCGTTTTGCCGATCTGTCGAACCCGCTGGTGTTGCCGCCGCAGACTTACGACACCATCGGCGACCGGTTGTCGGGCAAGGGCATCGATTGGGCGTGGTACAGCGGCGCGTGGCAGTACGCGCTCGACAATCGCGATACGGGCATGGTGCCGGACTTTCAGTATCACCATCAGCCGTTCAACTACTTCCGCAACTTCGCGCCGGGCACCGACGCGCGCGCACGGCATCTGCGCGATGCGGGACTGGGCGACGACGCATCGAGCAATCGCCTGATCGCCGATGTCGACGCGGGACGCCTGCCCGCCGTCACGTTCTACAAACCGCAGGGCAATCTGAACATGCACGCGGGTTATGCGGACGTCGCATCGGGCGATCGGCACATCACGAACCTGATCGAGCATATCCAGCGCGGGCCGCAGTGGGACAGCACGGTGATCGTCGTCACGGTCGATGAAAACGGTGGCTGGTGGGATCACGTCTCGCCGCCGAAGGGCGATCGCTGGGGACCGGGCACGCGCATCCCGGCGCTGGTGATCTCGCCGTTCGCGAAGAAGGGCTACGTCGATCACACCGCTTACGATACGAACTCGATCCTGCGCTTCATCTCGCGCGTGCACGATCTTGCGCCGCTGGACGGCGTGGCCGCGCGCGATCGCGCGATGGCGTCGAACGGCGAAACGCCGCTCGGCGATCTCACGAACGCACTGGACCTCGCGTGATTCACTCGACCCACGCCCGCGCGGAGATTTCCACGAGATAGCCGTAATGCAGCGCGGTGACAGGCACCACCGCGCGCGCCGGCTTCCAGTCGCCGAAGTGCCGAGCGTAGATCGCGTTGAAGTCCTTCCAGTGTTCGACGCCGACGAGATATGCCGTCACTTCGATGCAGTTCTGCAGACTCGCGCCCGCCGCTTCGAGCACGAGCACGGTTCGCACGTTCTGCAGCGTCTGCTCGGCTTGGGCTTCGAACGGCAGATCGCTCGTATGCGTGCCGTCGGGACGAACCGGCAATTGACTGGACACGCAGACGAGATTGCCCGCGCGCGTCGCGTGGCTGTAGTGACCGGCGGGCACCGGCAGTCCGGGCGCGTTGATGAGTTCGATGGAAGGCATCGTGTGTCTCGGGTTTTGAAGGTGTCGGGAAGGTGTATCAAAGAACCAGCCGGCTCGCCAGAAAATCCAGAAACGCGCGCGATCGTGCCGACATCGCCTCGCTTTCGTAGAACACGGCGCTGACCGGCTGACGCACGTCTTCGAGCACGTCGTCGAGAATCGTGCGCAGGCGGCCGGCGCGCACGTCGGCGGCGGTCATGAAATCCGCGAGGCAGGCGATGCCGCCGCCGTCCAGCGCGAGTTGTCGAATGGTTTCGCCGCTCGATGCGCTGACGGCTGGCCGAATCGCGACGAAACCGCTCGCTCGTCCATCGCGCCGGGCGCGCAGCGGCCAGTCGTTCAGGCTTTCCGGCGCGGTGAACCCGATCAGCCGCGCTCGCAGCAATTCGTCGACATCGCGCGGTTCGCCATGTTCCGCGAGATACGCCGGACTTGCCAGAATGCGCAAACGGCTGCTGCCGAGCGCGCGCGCATGCAGCGTCGAGTCCTGCAACGCGCCGATGCGAATGGCGATATCCACGCGCTGCTCCAGCAAATCGACAATGCGCTCGTTGCTCGTCAATTCGAGCGATATTTCGGGATAAAGCGACGCGAATTCCCTGATATGCGGCACCACGCAATGAAGCATGAATGGCGACGCGGCATCGACCCGCAAGCGCCCCGAAGGACGCTCGCGACGGCGCGAAATCGCTTCTTCGGCGTCGTCCATCGCGGCGAGAATCGCGCGGGCGCGCGTGAGGAACAGTTCGCCCTCTTCCGTGAGTTGCAGGCGGCGCGTCGTGCGGCGCACGAGCGTGGCGTCGAGTTTCTTCTCCAGCCGCGTCAAGGTGCGACTCACGCCCGACACGGTTTGCTGAAGCGCTTCGGCCGCGGCCGTGATCGAACCGCTGTCGATCACGGTGACGAAGACCTGAAGTTCGTCGGTATTGGTCTTCATTGGCGGCGGAATTGTTGATCCTCAGTCAAGATTCATTTGAGACTACCACTGTTTTTGCGAAAGTCGAAACGGCTCATACTTGCGCTCAGCGATATCAAACGAATCTCTTTCGGAGCGACAACCATGAATATCTTCATCACGGGCGCGGGTGGCTTTATCGGCGGATCGATTGCGGCGGGACTCGCCCGCGACGGCCACAAGGTGCGCGGCCTGATTCGCCGCGCGGAGCAGCGTGCCGACCTCGAACGTCTGGGCATCGAACCGGTTGTCGGCAGTCTCCACGACACGGCCTTGCTGACCACCGAAGCGCGCGCCGCCGATGCCGTCATCAACGCGGCCAGCAGCGATCATCGCGGCGCGGTCGAAACGCTGATCGCCGCGCTCGAAGGCTCGAACAAGCCGCTTCTGCATACGAGCGGATCGAGTATCGTCGGCGATGCCTGCGGCGGCGATTCGGCCACCGACAAGATCTACACCGAAGACACGCTGCCCGAACCGACCGCCGACAAGGCGCCGCGCGTCGCCATCGACAATCTCGTGCTCGACGCGGCCAAGCGCGGCGTGCGCTCGGCGGTGCTCTGCAACACGCTGATCTACGGCCACGGCGCGGTGCCGGATACGGCGAGCGTGCAGTTGCCGCGACTCGAACGTCAGGCGCGCAAGAGCGGCATCGTGCGCCACGTCGGGCACGGGCTGAATATCTGGTCGAACGTGCATATCGACGATGTCGTGGATGCCTACCGTCGCGCGCTCGACAAGACGCCGGCGGGCACGTTTTACTTCATCGAAAGCGGCGAGGCGCAGTTCCGCGACATGACGGCCGCGATGGCCAAGGCGCTCGATCTGCGCGGCCCGGAAGACTGGCCGCTCGAGAAGGCGATCGAGGAATGAGGTTACGAGATGGCGTCGTACGGACTCGGCTTGAATAGTCGCGTGCGCGGCACGCGCGCCCGCACGTTGCTCGGCTGGGAGCCGAAGCGCACGTCGGTGATCGACTGGATCGCCAAGGAACTCGTTCGATAAAACGCGTTCGATAAAACAACGGCAAACTGGTCAAGCCAGTTTGCCGTCATGTGAATCACTGCAACGCGTTCGCGAAGCCGTCGATTTCGGATTCCGTCATGCCCGACTTCACCGCCGATTCGCGGATCTGCCGCCATGTCGTCGCATCGATCGGCACACCGTGCGCGCCCCGGTCGGCGCGACGCGCTTCTTCCGGCTCGCCCGGCGCATAGATCGCGTCCGCGCCTTCCGCGCGCGGCGATGCCTTCATCCATTCGAGGAACGCTTCGGCTTCGGCTTGTGCGGCGGGTGCATCGAAGGAGTTCGGATCAAGGATAACCGACGTCATGCAGTTGATGATCGCGTTGGATTTCTCCAGCGTGCTCTCGTGCGTCGTATAGCCGCCCGACAGCGCGCCGCCGAAAATCTCGCACAGCGCGGCGAGGCCCGAACCCTTGTGCAGACCCATCGCCGTGAGCGAGCCGAACGGCTGCTCGTGCATCACTTTCGGCTCGACGGTCGGCTTGCCGTCGTGATCGAGCAGCATGCCCGGCGCGACTTTCACGCCCTTGTTGTAGGCGACGCGCGTCTTGCCGTAAGCGATGCCCGCCGTCGCGAAGTCCAGCACCAGCGGGTTTTTGCCGTCGCGCGGATAAGCCGCGCAGAATGGATTCGTCCCGAAACGCCGGTCGATGCCGCCGAACGGCGCGACCAGCGGATCGCCCGCGACGTTGACGAAATGGAACGACACCAGACCCGCCTTCGCGCACTGCTCCGCCCAATGCCCGATCCGTCCGATGTGATGCGCGTTGCGCAAGCCCACAGCGGCCACGCCGAGCTTTTTCGCGCGCTCGATGCCGAATTCCATCGCTTCATACGCGACCACCTGACCGAAGCCCTTGCGGCCATCGACGGTCAGCACCGCGCCCGCGTCGCGCACGATTTCGGCATGCGTGTTGAGCTTGAGCTGGCCATCGCCGAGCGACGCCGTATAGCGCGGAATCATGCCGACGCCGTGCGAATCGTGACCGGACAGATTCGACATGACGAGATGATCGGCGACCAGTTGCGCCTCGCGCGGCGCGCTGCCGGCGTGCTCCCAGATCGCGCGGACATAGGTCTGCAAGGTATCGGCGGCGATGCGGCGTTCGGTGGAAGGTTGGGATGCGTTCATTGCGGCTGTCGTCTCCTGATGTGATTGCTCGCGCGCCGATTTTCGAGACGCACGCAGGCCTAACACTTTACAGGCGATCAACTGGCCTGACCAGTTTGTTTTTTAGAAGCCGCTGATTGGCATAGGGGCGGCCAGCAAGCTGGCCGGTCCCCTGCCACACCACCCTGCCACACCACCCGGCGTGCGGGTCCGCACCGGGCGGTTCGGGAAGTTGAGGTTATGTGAGGCGAGGCATGCCAAGACGA
>NZ_LFJJ01000196.1 GCF_001189365.1 Candidatus Burkholderia verschuerenii
GAAGTTCCAAACTCCCAGGAAACCATTCAGATCAATATTGCTTCTGGGAGTTCTGGGAAACACGATCTTCCGGCGGCCCCTTGCCACCCTTGACTTCGACTAATTCTGAAGGGCCGACTCAGTATCGTTTTCACGAAGCCTCAAGCCGGCTTTTAGGCGCACAATGTCGGGACCCTGCGCACGGGCAGGCCAAGAGGAGAGCGACATGACCGCCATCACCTGGGTTCTCGCCGCCGACGCCCATCGCGCGCGGGTCTTCGAGACGCGTGGCTTGCGACTCGATCTGCAACAGGTGGCGGACCTGAAAAATCCCGGCGCGCGCATGGCGGAATCGGGCGAGCCGTTTGCCCGGACCGTTGCGGATTTTCTGGAACAGAGCCGCATCGAGCATCGCTTCGACCGGCTGCGACTCGCGGTCGATCCGAGCTTTCTCGGCCTGCTGCGCGAACGGCTCAGCAGCGAAACGCGCAAGTTGGTCTACGACGAACCCACCGACGACGCAACGCGTCTGCGCCAGCATGCCGAGCGGCGTTGATCGGCGAATCTGAGAAGAAGTGTCATAAGTCCTTGCAGCGGCTTTTCGTGCGTCAACTGGGCGCGACGAATGGCGTTTCTGAAGCATCGCAAGTCATGTCGGCTTGCTGCGTTCAGACAAGGATCGTTCATGAAGAAAACGCTCTTCGCCGCTGCATTCATCGCTTGCCTGTCGGCGAGCGCATTCGCCGACTCGAATAACGGCCAACCGGGACAGCCGGGTCCGTTTGGTCAGCCGGGACAGCCGCCGCAAGCGGGTCAATATGGGCAGCCGGGACACTACGGCCAACAAGGGCCGCATGCTCAGCCGCAACAGCCGGGTCCGCGCGGACCACAAGGCGATCGCGATCACGAGCGAGATCAGCACGGCCACGAGCAGCATCACGATCAGGGCCGCCATGAAGGACATGAAGGCCACGAGCATCACGGCGAAGAAAACCACGAGAATCACGACGACGCCCATCGCGACTCGCACGCGAAGCACGGCCATGCCTCGCAGCACGACAACGGCCATCAAGCCTACGAGCGCTACCACGGCGACGTAGCGAACCCGAACGGCTACAACCGCTAAGCAGAGCAGTTGAAGCGCGGATCAAGCAGCCCGATCCGCGCCCGCGAAAATCCCCGCGCGATCCGACAGCCGCACGAGTTCCGCGAGCGAACGCGCCTCCATCTTCTCCATCACCCGCGCGCGATGCACCTTGACGGTCTTTTCGACCGTGCCGAGTTCGCTCGCCACCTGCTTGTTCAGCCAGCCGTTCACGACCAGCACCAGCACTTCGCGTTCGCGCGGCGTTAGGCGATCGAGCCGTCGATGGATCGCGTCGATCTCGCTGCGGCTCGCCCACGCCCGCGCGGATCGTTCGAGCGATGTCTCGATCGCGCGCAGCAGCGCGGCGTCGCTGACCGGCTTGGCGAGAAAGTCCGTCGCGCCCGCTTTCATCGCGCTCACGGTCATCGGAATATCGCCGTGACCGGTGACGAAAATGATCGGCAAGGTTTCGCTGTTGGCGTTCAGCGCGCGCTGCAAGTCGAGTCCGCTCAGACCGGGCAACTGCATGTCGAGGATGAGACACGCGGGCGCGCTCTCCAGCCGCGCATCGTCGAGAAACGCCTGAGCGGATTCGAAACTCTCCACGCGATATCCCGCCGATACGATCAGCCGCGTCAACGCTCGGCGCACGCCGCAATCGTCGTCGACGACATACACCAGCGCGTCGGGCGCGCTCATCGCGAGTCGCGCGCGCACGACGGGCGGCACGGTTTCGGTCGGCAACGTGAAGGTGAAGGTCGCGCCGCGATCCGCGTTGTTGCTGGCCCAGATGCGTCCGCCGTGCATATCGACGATCGATCGGCTGATCGACAGGCCCAGCCCGAGACCATCGCGCTTGAAGGTGCAGAACGGCTTGAAAAGCTGATCGGCCAGCGCATCCGGCAGGCCGTGTCCCTGATCGCGCATGGACACACGCACGCGCGATTCGCCATCGCGCGCGGCGGCGATCGTCACGATGCGCTCGCCTTCGCGATCGTCCATTGCGTCGAACGCGTTGAGCAGCAGATTCAGCACGACCTGCTGCAACTGCACCTTGTCGCTGCGCACGAGCGGCAAAGGCGAATCGATATCGAGCACGACGCGAATGCCGCGCTGGATTGCATCGCTATGCACGAGTTGCGCGACGTCGCCAATCACGCCAGCCATCGACAGCGGCGCGAGTTCGAGTTCGCCCTTCTTCACCAGCGCGCGGATGCGCCGCAGAATCTCGCTCGCGCGATTGGTGTCGGCGACGAGATCGGACAGAATCTCGCGCATCTCGTCGAGATCGACCGGCTCGCGATTCATGAAACGCTGCGCGGCCTGCGCGTTACTCAAAATGGCGGTCAGCGGCTGATTCAGTTCATGTCCGAGCGATGCCGCGAGTTCGCCCAACATCGACACACGCGTGAGATGCGCCAGTTCCTGACGATTGCGCCGCAATTCATCGCGTTCCGTGCGATCGATCACGACCGCGAGCATCAGCGGCGCGGCGCGCTCGTGCATCGCGCGCAGCGTGACATCGGCGAGAAAAGGCGTGCGGTCCTTACGGCGCGCGAACAGCGTATCGGCGCGATCGGCCGATGCAATCGACGTGCGCAGCCCCGGCATGATCGTATCCGCCGAGGCCCCGCGCAACTCCTGTCGCGCATAGCCGAAGAGTTGTTCCGCGCTCGCGTTGGCGAAGTCGATGCGGCCGTCGCGCGTGAGGACGAGCATCGCGAGCGGCAGGCGTTCGAGCGTATCGCGCATGGAATCGTCGGCATCGCGCGAGGAAGCGGCGTGCGTGCGCGCGGTGCTCGATGTGAGAGCCGGATAGCTGGCCGTATGCGCGTGTCTGCGACGGCCGAACGGCGTGGACGTCAATCCGATCAACGCAGCCCTGACGGCCGCTGCGGCATGCACGATGACCATGACCCCGTGCTCCTGTCAGTCCCTCGCGCGGCGATGCGCACGAAAGCGAATGATGTTCATGGAAGCGCATGAACAATGACGTAAGCGCGTTTGCGCTGAAGAAATCGTCCCAGCCTCTGCCATGTTTTCTTTTTGCCGACCGGACTCGTCAGCGCGCCGCAAGCCTGTTCGTTGGACCTCAAGCCGGGCAACGCCGAACGATCGAAATGGTAGGCGGCGCGGCACCTCCTGTAAACCAATAGCACGAACACAATCGCCTGCGTATACCGCGATGATCGATACCACGCTCGATGCAAGGAATGTTCCGTAGAACGAAATCGTCGGCGGTTTATTTTCGCGGCGCGAGACGATCGGCGCGCCGGGCATGCCGCGTGCGTCATGTGCGGATATTGCGACGCACACGAGCCGTCATCTCATGAAGAATCTCTGGACCAAGAAGAACCCGTTTCTCAGCATGTGGCTGTCGGGTGCGAACGCCGTGGCCGGATCGGCGCGTTCGCGCGCGACGGCGGCCGCCAAACGTCAGGCGAACACCGCCGTGCGGCGAAGTCAGAAGGATGTCGTCGACTTCTGGACGGCGGCGCTGACGCCGCCCAAGCCGACCCGGCGCAAAAAGCGCCGCTGATCAGCCGCGTTCCAGCGCGGCCATCTCGCGCACGACGACCAGCAGCATCGACAGACTCGCGACGCCGCTCGCGCGCAGTTCCGTAAGCAGACGCGTGTAACGTTCGATCGCCGTTTCGTGCTTTGCGCGCCAGCTTTCGACGATGACATATGGTGCATCGATGCCCCGCGATTGTTCCAGCGCGCTCACCGTCAAGGCACGCTTGAGGCGCGCGAATTCCTCCAGCGCGGCGGCGCGCGCCAGCAAGTCCCAATGCGTGGAAATGGGCAGCGCCATCGCGCGTTCGGTGATGCCCTGATAATCCAGCACCGTGCCGATGCCGAAATACACGCTCGCGACCAGTTCGAGACTGCGCTCCGAACACGCCGCGACTTCCGCGCTGTCGAGCACGGCTGTCGCTATCTCGCCGCTCGCGACGCGCGCCGCGAGGCTGCTTTCCACGCCCGCGTCTTCGAGTTCGCGGCGGCGCGCATACCACGCATCGAGTTGCGTCGACGGCAGCAGCGCGGGCAATTGCGGCGCGAGCCGATGCGCGGCTTCGCGGCAACGCGCCAGCACGTCGCGCGCTTCGGCGAGACCCGAGCCGTTGTGCTTGAGATGCCGCAGGAACCACAACGCGGTGTCGTCGAGCAGACGCACGACTTCGACGAACATGCGCGCTTGCACTTCGTCGGCGACGAGGTTGTCGAGCGCGTCGATGCTGCGCCAGAGATCGTCGAGATCGAACACGTCGCGCGCCATCAGCGACGCCCGCACGATATCGCTCGGACGCGCATCCGTCTCTTCCATCAGACGATGCACGAACGTGCAGCCCGTGCGATTCACCAGCGCATTGGTCAAATGCGTGGCGAGGATTTCGCGCTTGAGCGGATGACGCTGCATCGTCTCGCCGTAGCGCGCCTGCAGCGGCTTCGGAAAATAATCGGGCAGCATGTCGGCGACGAGCGCATCTTCCGGCACGTCGGATTCGAGCAGTTCGTCGTACAGCCACATCTTGCCGTAGGCGAGCAGCACCGCGCGTTCCGGCGACGTCAAACCTTGCTTGTTCGCCGCGCACTCGGCAATTTCATCGTCGGATGGCAGGAACTCGATGCGCCGCTTCAATCGTCCGATGCGTTCGAGGAAACGCATCATGCGCGCTTCGGCGTCGAGCGTATCGCCGACATAGCGTTTCGCGATGGACAGCGCCTGCGTCTGCGCGTAGTTGTCCTTCAGCACGAGCAGGCCAACTTCATCGGTCATTTCGGCGAGCAGCACGTTGCGCTGCTTCTCGGTCATCTCGCCATCCGCGACGACGAGGCCGAGCAGAATCTTGATGTTGACCTCATGGTCCGAACAGTCGACGCCCGCGGAATTATCGATTGCATCGGTATTGATGCGCCCGCCATGCTGCGCGAACTCGATACGCCCCAATTGCGTGAAGCCGAGATTGCCGCCCTCGCCCACGACCTTCGCGCGCAGTTCCGCGCCGTTCACGCGCACCGCGTCGTTGGTCTTGTCGCCGACTTGCGCCGGCGTTTCGTTGGTTGATTTCACATAAGTGCCGACGCCGCCGTTGTAGAGCAAATCGGCTTTGGCGAGCAGGATCGCGCGAATCAGATCGTTCGGCGCGAGCAGCGACGCAGTGATGCCCAGCGCGCTCTGCACTTGCGGCGAGATCGGAATGGTCTTCGCGGTGCGCGGATACACGCCGCCGCCGGTCGAGATCAGCGAGGCATCGTAATCGGCCCAGCTCGAACGCAGCAGCGCGAACAATCGCTCGCGTTCGACGAAACTCTTCTCCGTATCCGGCGACGGATCGAGAAAGATATGACGATGATCGAACGCCGCGATCAGCCGGATATGACGCGACAACAACATGCCGTTGCCGAACACGTCGCCCGACATATCGCCGATGCCGACCACGCTGAAATCGGTCGTCTGCGTATCGACGTTCATCTCGCGGAAATGGCGCTTGACCGATTCCCACGCGCCGCGCGCGGTAATGCCCATCTTCTTGTGGTCGTAGCCGACCGAGCCGCCGGACGCGAAGGCATCGTCGAGCCAGAAGCCGTATTGCTGCGAAATGGCGTTCGCGTAGTCGGAGAAGGTGGCCGTGCCCTTGTCGGCGGCGACGACGAGATACGGATCGTCCGGATCGTGACGCACGACTTGTGGCGGCGGCACGATGCCATCGGGCGTGCGGTTGTCGGTGACGTCGAGCAGGCCGCGCAGGAACATCTGATAGCACGCGACGCCTTCCGCGAGAAACGCCTCGCGATCCGTCACGGGCGGCGGATTCTTCACGACGAAGCCGCCCTTCGAGCCGACCGGCACGATCACCGTGTTCTTGACCATCTGCGCTTTCATCAGGCCGAGCACTTCGGTGCGGAAATCCTCGCGACGATCCGACCAGCGCAAGCCGCCGCGCGCCACGCGTCCGCCGCGCAGATGCACGCCTTCGACGCGCGGCGCGTAGACCCAGATTTCGAACATCGGTTTCGGCTCGGGCAAGCCCGGCACTTTCGACGGATCGAGCTTGAACGACAGATACGGACGCGGCTGTCCGTGCTCGTCGCGACGGAAATGGTTGGTGCGCATTGTCGCGCAGATCACGCCGAGGAACTGGCGCAGAATGCGGTCCTCGTCGAGATTCGGCACCTTGTCCAGCGCGGTTTCGATATCGGCGAGCACGCGTTCGGCGGCCTTCTCGCGGTCCTCCAGCGATCCGCCGCGCGCCGGATCGAAGCGCACCATGAATAGTTGCACGAACTTCTTCGCGATATCGGGATTACCGGTCAACGCGCGTTCGATATACGCATCGCTGAACGTGGAACCGACTTGCCGCAGATACTTCGCATACGCGCGCATGATCGTCACGTCGCGCGCGCCGAACTGCGCCCGCAACACGAGGCGATTGAAGTCGTCGTTTTCCGTTTCGCCCGACCAGACGCTGGCGAACGCGTTCTCGAACAGCGGCTTCACGTGATCGATGTCGAACTCCACATCGTCCTGCAATTCCAGGCCGAAATCGTGAATCCACGCGTTCGGCGCGCCGGTCGGCTCGATCAGATACGGCCGCTCTTCATCGACGCGCACGCCGAGATGTTCGAGCATCGGCAAACTGTGCGACAACGCGATCGGATCGCCGACGCGATAGACCTTGAAGCGGAACGCGCGCTTGCGCGTATCGATGCCCGCTTCGATCGGCCGATACAGACTCATCGCGATTCCGCCCGGCAGCTTGTGCGTGCTTTCGATCAGTTCGATATCGCGCACCGCCGTGCGCGCCGGATAATCCTCGCGATATCCCGCCGGAAATGAATCGGCATAGCGCTGCAGCAGCCGATTGCCCGCCTCCTCGCCGTGACTGTCGATAAGCGCATCGGCGAGATCGTCCTGCCAGCGGCGCGCGACCTGCACGACGCGCGTTTCGAGTTCGCGCGTATCGACTTCGGGCATCGCGCCGCGATCCGCGCGCACGACGATATGAATCCGCGCCAGCGGCGACTCCGACAACAGCGGTGTGAATTCGATGCTCTTGCCGTTGAACGCCTCCATCAGCACTTTCGAAATGCGGCGGCGCAAGTCGGTGTTGAACTTGTCGCGCGGCACGAACACGAGGCACGACACGAAGCGGTCGAACTGATCGCGCCGCACGAACAGCCGCGTGCGCTGATGCTCCTGCAAACGCAGCACACCGATGGCGATATCGAACAGCACGTCTTCATCGGCCTGAAAGAGTTCGTCGCGCGGATACTGCTCGAGCACGGTGATCAGGGACTTGTGCAGATGGCCTTTTTCGAGGAAGCTCGCGCGCCGCACGATGTTCGCGCACTTGCGCCGCACCAGCGGAATCTCGGAGGTCGGCACGAGATACGCCGTCGACGTGTACAGCCCGAGAAAGCGCCGCTCGCCGATCACCTTGCCATCCGGCGATACGCGCTTCACGCCCACATAGTCGAGATAGCCCGGCCGATGCACCGTCGCGCGCGTGTTCGCCTTGGTGAGAAAGATCGGCGCCGCTCCTTCGATGATCGCGGCCGCGCCCGGCGGCAACGGCGTGATGTCGTTCGCGGACGGCTGGCGCAGGTTCTCGCGCAGAATGCCCGCGCCCGAACCGGCGATGCCGCGCAAGGCGGGCGCGCCATCATGCTCGATCAGTTCGTAATCGCGGCAGCCGAGGAAGGTGAAGTGATCGTTCACCATCCATTCGAGAAACGCGCGCGCCTCGATGCCGTCGGGCGTGGTATCGCGCGTCTTGAGTTCGCCGATGGCCGCGCGCGCGGATTCGAGCAGCATCGGCCAGTCCTCGACGGCGGCGCGCACATCGCCGAGCACGCGCGCGATGTTCACGCGCACTTCGTCGAGGCGCTCCGCTTCGCTGCATCGATCGACTTCGAAATGGATGAACGATTCGAGTTCGGACGCGCCGTCGCTCGCCTGTTCGTGGCCCTGCCCGATGCGCTCGATTTCGCCCGCGTGCGCGCCGCTCTTCGCATGCCACACGCGGAACACCGGATGAATCACCGAATGCAGCGCGAGGCCCAGGCGGTTGAGTTCCATCGACACCGAATCGACGAGGAAAGGCATGTCGTCGTTGACTATCTCGACCACCGTATGATCCGAATGCCAGCCGTGCTGCTCCAGATTCGGGTTGTAGACCCGCAGCACTTCATGCTTGCCGGCAAACTTCTGCGCGGTCTGCCAGTGCGCCATCGCCGCGCCGTAGAGATCGGCCACGTCGCGGCTGGCGATATCCTCGACATCGACCTGATCGTAGTAATGACGCAGCAACGGTTCGACGAGCTTGAACGAAGGTTCCGGCAATCGCGCCCGCGCGAAGTCCAGAAGATCGTTGATGAGGTGTTCGACCCGCGCTTCGTTCTTGACCAGCATGGTGTCCCTCCGAGTCTGCATGAGTCCCCGTGAATCTCCGGTGGCCGGAGCGTGCCCTGACGATTATGCGCCGCGCGCCCGCACGATTCGCGCATCGCGCATGTGCGAACGCACATGGATCGCGCGACGCGTGCCGCGTATCGCATCGGAGAACCTTAGTCTTCGACGATGACCTTCGCGCGACAGGGAGAAACTTGCAGCAGGAGCCGTGCCGCGTGCAGCGGCTGCATCGATTCGACGCGCGTCAGGAGCCGAGCGCGCCCGCGCCGCCCGGAAAGTCGATGACGCCTTCGCCCGAGAAGCGCCCGCCGTCGAACATGTCGCCCGCGAGCCGGCCGCGCACGGCATACGAGACCTTGCTGACCGCATCGCCGCTTGCGTAGCCCAGCGCCTGACGTGCGACCGACCACGCCGATACCGTCACCGGCACGGAAATCACCGCTTCGCCGAAGCGCGGCACGGTGCCGTGTTCGCTGCTCACGCCGCTCGCGAAGGCGCGGCCGTTCAGGTCGAGATCGAGCGCCACGCCGTCGTAGTCGATGGGCGCATCGTTCGGGTTTTGCACACGCAGCTTGACGGCGAAGCGCATCTCCAGTCCTTGCCCTTCGAGCGGCTCGATGCCCGCGACGTTCACGCGCATATCCTCGCGATTGAACAAACCCGCGCAGCCATTGAGCGCGAACAGCGCGATGCAGGCGCAGAGCAGGAACACGAGGCGCTTCAGTGCGTGGGGCGTGGGCATCGGCGGATCCGGTGAGTTGATGGGCGATGAACCATTTTAAAGGCGATCAGGCGCGCAGCGTTCGCCACGCCTGCAACAGCATGTCCCCGCACGCATGATGAAACCAGTACGCATCCGCGACGGCGAGCGCGGCCGCCCACGCGCCCGCCACAACGATCAGATCGCAGCGGCCGCTGGTCCACAGATTGAGCGAATGACGCGAGACGATCCACGGCACGCCGAGCGGATTGGGCCAGTCGGCAAGCAGATGCATCACGCCGCCGCAAGCGAAGCCGAACGCGAACGCCGCGCCCGGATGGCGGCCGAGAAAATGCCACGACACCGCGAGCAACGCGATCCATCCGGTCCCCCAATGCGTCAGCGTGCGATGCGTGATCCACAGCCGATGCTTGCGTCGCCACCACGCGACTTCGAGATAATCCGGCGCGGTTGCGCCCGCGATGGCCGCGACGAACGCCAGTCCGCGCGCGAGCCAATCCGTGCCGGTCGCGCCGACGAGCGCTGCGGCGATGATCGCGGCGGCGAATCCGGTCGCGTGATGAGCCTTGTTCGATGCCATGAAAGTTCTGCATGTAGCGCATGCAATCACATGCACGCGCAAAAAGACGCGCATGTTCGCATGGCGCGCCAGGCATGGACGTGCGCGGATACATAAGGTTACGGAATTGCGCTTGCGGAAACCTCGCTGCACCGCGCCGAGCCTTCGCGTTGACTAAAATGTTCGTTATATCGATGCGTGCGCAATGTCGCGCGCGCTTCATGCATCGAGCATCGCCATGAATTCCGCCGTCATGCAACAACTGAAATACCTGAGCGCCTATCCGATCGCGCTACAGGACAAGGTGCGCCGTCTGATCGCCCAGCAACAACTGGGCGCGTATCTCGACGCGCGTTATCCGCAGAAACACGCGGTGCAATCCGACCGCGCGCTGTACACGTATTGCTCCGATTTAAAGAACGAATTTCTGCGCGTCGCACCGGCGATCGACAAAGTGTTCTACGACAGCAAGCTGGATGTCCTGCGACATGCCCTCGGATTGCATACGGCAATCTCGCGCGTGCAAGGCGGAAAGTTGAAGGCGAAGAAGGAAATACGCATCGCGTCGCTGTTCAGGGACACGGCGCCGGAATTTCTTCGCATGATCGTCGTGCACGAACTCGCGCATCTGAAGGAAAGCGATCACAACAAGGCGTTTTATCGTCTGTGCGAGTTGATGCAGCCTGGCTACCATCAGATCGAATTCGATCTGCGGTTGTATCTCACGCATCGGGATATGGAGCGTCAGGCGCCTGCCTGAAGTTAGTTAGTCGGCCCTTCAGAATTAGTCGAAGTCAAGGATGGCAAGGGGCCGCCGGAAGATCGTGTTTCCCAGAACTCCCAGAAGCAATATTGATCTGAATGGTTTCCTGGGAGTTTGGAACTTCGCCGATG